>JBALVO010000041.1:24845-29549 GCA_036961445.1 Halioglobus sp. | reverse complement strand
GTTACATCGATATCGGGTAGCTCCAGCACTTGTTGGCTATCCCCGAGCGCCAGATTCAACTGCTCCAGACCAGACAGATCAAGACGCGCAATATCCAGCTGCGAAACCCCGTCGTCCTGGGCCAGCAACATCGTTCCCTGCAACCAGGATGTGTCAAACGCCAGGCGCCAAAGATCGGGCTCGATGGCCAGACTGAACAGCACATCGGAAAACTCCTGCCCCCAGAGTACCAACGAGTCCGCCTGCACCTGGTCGATGATGATCGCCAGCGGTTCACCGGTCTCGCGCGTGGCCGATATATCCACGTTTTGTACAGTGGGATCAGCGACAAAGTAGTTGCTGACAAAGCGTATCCACTCATCTGCCTGCACCAACGGTGCATGGCCGTTAATACGCAATACACCGTCATCCAGGGCTGCAGGCTCTTGATCTACCGACAGGGCGCCAGAGCGCAGTACACCGTCAACCACGTTCAAGCGCATATTCAAATGCTCGCCCAACGTGATTGACAGCAGATTGCCATTACCCACCAGCGGCATTTCCAGATGCATTGCGGTTTCAGTCTCGCTGGATTTATCCCAGGGTTCTGGCAAGTCCAGGCTGACACCCAACAACGCGCTGTCCACCTTGAGCACCGGAGCCTCACCCGGGGCAATCCGTATTTTTATATCGGCAGTCGTCTTTCCCTGCACAAAAGCCAGGGAGGGTAAGTTCAGCCACTGACGTACATCATCCATATTGACCTGCGTGCCAACAACAACATCCACCACAGAGCTGCCAGCCTCATAGCCATCGCCCGAGGCAAGGTGCTGCTGCACCAGTGCAATCTTCAACGGGCCCCCCCAGATTGCTCCGGTGAGGTCTTGCGAACTAAACCCCTGCTCAGTGCTGTAGTTGAATACCCCATTTAACCGACCAACGGACAAATTGCCAGGAACGATATCCAGATCCACATCACGCCAATGGGTGGCTACTTCTACAGTCGGAGCCAGCAATTTATTGGTAAGGTTCATTTGCAGTTGCAGGTCGGTAGAGAGGTCACCGGATAAGTTCCAGCCGGCAAAAGCCGTCCCCACTATCGTCGTAAGGGGCGAATCGTTCAGCACCGACAGGCCATCGGCAGCCGGTCCCTGCAAGCTGCCATCAACCGATAGCATGATTTCATTGCTGTTATTCAACCAGGTCTCCACCGATAAATGATTCACGCTGGAGCCAAGCAGACTTGCCTGGTTGGCCCAGACACTCACATCGGCGTCGTCTATTATGATAACGCCATCGTGTACGGTTACCGGCGGCCACTGCGGATGAAATTCCAGGGCGGTGTCGGTAACATTAAAGGCCAGCTGAATGGTGTGTAACGGCGCCGAGTTACGCTTCACACTGCCCCGCCACAAAAAAGCGCCCTGATCTATGCGCCCCTCTTGTATGCTGGTGGTCAACCAGTCAATCAGCGATTCGTCGAGCAGATACGGCACATACTTAACGCGATGCAGTGGATGAGCGTCAGCAAAACCTACCAACAAGTCCATCTCTATGCCAATGTCGTTAGGCACCAGTGGGATATCAAGACCAAACAACGCATGTACTGTGCCCTCATCACCCTGTGTGGTTATCAAACCACTGGATAAGTTGACAGCCTGCTCGTCCCAATTAATGTTTATGGTGCCGTAGAAATCGTCATAGTGCAGCACTTGCCGGTAGATCATAGGGAAATCCATCGTCAGGTTTTGACTATCGAGCACCACAAAACCACCACGCGAAGTGACTTGCGCATAACCACTGGCTGAGCTCACTCCCGGAGCCCCTTTCCAGGACTCCACCGCCAGCGCCTCGAAATTAGCCTCTACTTCCCAGTCCCCAGCCAGATCATTCAGGTCACCAATACTCAACTGCAAGGCAGATAATTGCCCTCGGGGTTGCAAAGTATGCAACACATCAGCGAGCGCCTCAGGCATAGCGTCCAGGTTTGACGCAATGGCATTGATTGGCGCTAGCGATACATCGGGCAAGCGCACGCGTAATGCATCGCCCCATACATCGAACTGCAAGCGCGGCAGTTGTAGCAATACATCGTCTTGTTCAACCTCCAGGCCCGAGGCGAAAACGGTCCAGTGATTTCTGCGCTGAACCAGGCGGGCTTCCAGCCCAACACGATCCAGCGGCACTTGCCACGCTTCGTCCTGTGCGCCGATAACCAGATCATGGGCTTCAAGTCGAGCCTCCAACGCCGGCTTTCCTTTGCTCCAGGCCAACCACAATTCCAGCTGCAGGGAACCGTCTGCCCAGACCGGCGGGAGACCGCTGCCCAACATATGCTTTAGCGCACCCAGGTCACTGGACTGGATGTCCAGGTACAAATCACCATTGAACAATTCCGGCGCAAAGGGATTACCAACGCCCTCGGCCAGAATCGTGATGTCGGTACCTGCGGTGGAGATCAGTTGTGCTTCTACATGTCGATAACTTCCGTCGCGTGAGAGCAATAACTCCAGATCAAGCTCGCGCTGCTCGCCGTTAGGCATGGCCAATTTCAGTACATTGTTGTGCAGTGCAACCAGCTCTACATTCAGCAGGAATTCCTCTAGCCATTGGGTGATCTGGCCACCGCCGCCGTCGAGGCCGCTGAGGCGAAACTTCCCCTGCGCACCCAGTTCGCCGCGCAGTCTCAGGCCGTCCAGGGCCACACGAGTCATCTGTAAAGAGCGCGTGCGCAGGCTGTTTAGCACATCTACAGCAATACGCCCTTCTGCTAACTCTAACGGCGACTCGGCACTGCCTGGAGCACTGAGCTGCAAACCGGACAACACAATTACCGGGGTGAACGATTGCCACTCGCCACTGACTCGCTGCGCCCCTATCGTAAAGGGAACCCGACTATTGAGCACCTGGAGAATAGGACCCTGGTAGGCCCCCAGGTTCGCAGTGAGCATACGACCCAGGCTGACATAGATCGCCAGCAATACAATGAGGATGACCATCACTCCCCAAAGTATGTTGCTCAGCCTGTGGAAAAATGCGTTTTCCAATGAATATCCCACGGTAGATTAATTTTACTAATGACCGCGCTATGGTGCGCAGCCTCCGCCTGGTTACGGTAGTACGATGTCGAAGCGTTCCTGGCTGTATGTTGCCTCTACCCTGAAACTGATAGCTTTGTCGATGAACTCTGCCAGGTCGGCTACATTAGCTGCTTCTTCATCCAGCAAACGATCCACTACCGTCTGGGCCGCCAGCACCATCAGCGTATCACTTTCATAGGCCCTGGCATCACGCATAATTGCCCGGAAAATTTCATAACATACACTCTCGGCTGTCTTTAACACACCACGACCCTGGCAAACAGGACAATCCTCACACAAGGTATGCTCCAGACTCTCCCTTGTGCGTTTACGCGTCATTGCCACCAGACCCAGTTCGGAGACTCCCGTAATCTGGCTACGGGCCGGATCGCACTGCATGGCTTGTTGCAAAGTACCATGTACCTGGCGACGGTGTTCCTCATCTCGCATATCGATAAAATCAATAATAATGATGCCGCCAAGATTACGCATCCGTATCTGCTGTGCCAGCTCGGTAGCCGCCTCCAGGTTAGTCTTGAAGATTGTCTCGTCCTGATTCTGCTTGCCGACAAATGAGCCTGTATTGACGTCTATTGTTGTCATCGCCTCGGTCTGGTCGATGACCAAATAGCCACCCGACTTTAACTCTACCTTGCGCGCCATAGCCCGCTGGATCTCATCTTCGATGCCATGCAGGTCAAACAACGGTCGGTCGCCATCGTAGTGCTCCAGCAAGCGCGCCAACTCAGGCACATAATCGGTGCAAAATTCCTGCAATGCCGTATACCCTTCGCCACTATCGATAAGGATACGCTTTACCGAGGGGCGCGCCAGGTCGCGCACAGTCCGCAGGTACAGCGGCAATTCCTCGTATAACAACTCCGTCTTTCGCGCTGCTTTGGCGCGCCGTGCAACGGTGGCCCAAAGGCGCTTTAAGTAGCGCAAATCCGCGCGAATTTCTTCAACGCCAGCACCCTCGGCCGCGGTGCGCAAAATAAAACCTCCGGCTTCGCGCATGTCTTCATCGGCAAGGCTTTGCAACAGCAGCTGTTGCAACCGCTGACGCTCAATCGGATCCTCGATGAGCTGGGAGACGCCCACATGATCAGTTTGCGGCATAAGCACAAGATAACGTGTGGAGACGGACAACGAAGTCGTAAGACGGGCACCCTTGCTACCTAGCGGCTCCTTGGTAACCTGGACAATAATTTTTTCCCCATCGTGCAGTTGCTCCCTGATATTTGCTGATTGGCGGCTTCGGTTCTCGCGTCCGTTCATATCCACAGGAATAATATCCGAGGCGTGGATAAAGCCGGTGCGCTCAGCACCAATATCGACAAAAGCAGCCTGCATACCGGGTAATACACGCACCACCTTACCGGCATAGATATTTCCGACAATGCCGCGCTTGGCGGCACGTTCTATGTGGATATCCTGGGTTGCGCCATTGTCGACCACCGCGACCCGCGTCTCCATCGGCGTAACGTTAACCAGGATTTCCTCACTCACCGGAGACCTCCAATGCCGTGGCGAATCCATTTGCCACCAATAGTTGCCAGGTTTCACACAGCGGCAGGCCCACCACATTGCTGTAGCTACCTTGAATCGATCTGACAAAAGCGCCACCAAGACCCTGGATGCCGTA
>JBALVO010000041.1:0-24745 GCA_036961445.1 Halioglobus sp. | reverse complement strand
TGTAGCTACCTTGAATCGATCTGACAAAAGCGCCACCAAGACCCTGGATGCCGTAAGCACCGGCCTTGTCCCAGGGTTCCTCAGTGGCCAGGTAGGCTTCACAGGTTTCCCGGCTGAGCTGCACAAAGTCAACCTGGGTTACCACTAACTCGCAGGTCGAACCCGCAGGTCCGTGCAGACAAACGGCAGTGAATACGCTGTGGCGGCGACCACTTAGTCTGGCCAGGATCGCCAGGCCGTGAAAGTGATCTCGCGGCTTGCCCAAAATCCGGTCGTCCATAACGACCGTGGTGTCAGCCGCCAGTACGGCGCACTCCGGCGCGGGATAACGTCCCGCTACAGCTGCGGCTTTTTCTCGCGCCATGCGTTGCACGTAGTCTTGTGGAATCTCGTTCGCATGCGGGGTCTCGTCGATATCCGCCGGATCACAGACATAGCTCACACCCAACTGTGTGAGCAATTCCCGACGACGAGGGGAGGCAGACGCCAGTATCAGGCGCGGCTCACTCATTGACAATTCCTCGACCAATGTCACTCACATCAAGTCACACGATAGTGGCGGCGCAAGGCACGCAAGCTATGCAGCACTACCGGCCACAACAGCGCACTGGACAAAGCAGGCAATAAAAACAGTAACGAATTGGCCCCGGCACCCTCGAGGTTTTGCACCCACTGACAAATAAGCTGATTGATCCCTATCAGCACAAAAACCACCCCTGCTTGCTGCAAAACACTATAGACCCGCAAGCGCTGGTAGAGGGTGAGCGACAACAGGGCCACCACCACCAGAGCAAAGGCATTTTGACCCAGTACCGCGCCTTCCAGGACATCCAGCCCCACGCCCAACGCCAGACTGGTCACAATACCCACCCGGTGTGGCAACGCTATCGTCCAGTAAATCAGTGTCAGCGCCACCCATTCAGGCCGCCCCCACAGTAGCCATTGTGGCAACGGCAATACCGCCAGCACATAGGCGGCGATAAAAGTCAGTAATATGACCCCGAAGCCCTGTGATTCCTGATCTGCCAAGCGTCAATCTTCCTGGCTTGAGTCAGCAGTGAATACCAGCAAAACATGGCGACTGCGATCCAGTGCCGCACTGGGGGTCGCCAGGATATGGGCAAATGACTGCCCCGGATCCCGCTCTATCTGACTGACCACTGCCACCGGGTAGCCCACGGGGAAGCGTCCGCCCAGGCCGGAGCTGACCAGCAGATCGCCCTGTTGGATATCCGTGGTGGCCGATACATGATGAATTTCCAGGGTACCCAGCGCACCGGTACCTTCGGCGATAGCACGCACGCCATTGCGGTTGACCTGCACCGGAATGGAATGGGTGGCATCAGTAATAAGCAGCGCGCGGGAATTGCCCGCGCTGACCGCCACCACCTGCCCCATCAGGCCATCGGCATCAATTAACGGCTGGCCAACAAAAACCCCATCATTCTCGCCCTTGTTAAGCACCAGCTGGTGACGCACAGGGTCCGGGGAAACGCCGATTAGCTCCGCGACCAGAACATCGTCGCGCAGCAAGGCACTGGAATGTAGCAGAGCCCGCAAACGTACGTTTTCTGCCTGCAGCGATGACATCTGCAGAGAGCGCCCCTGCAATAGCAGACTCTCCTGAGTCAGGCGTTCATTATCCTCCAACAATTGCGCCCTGGATTTGAGGTGGGCTTCGTTCCAGGCACCAAGGCGAGTAGGGAGATCTGCCAACCAATAGACCGGTGCAGCGGCGGTATCAAGGATGGAGCGGGAGGTTTCGAGACGATTGAAGCGCAGGTCAGCCGTAATCAAGGCGACAACGGCCAGGGTGGCCAGTAACAAGCGCAGTCCGAGGGAGGATTCTTTGACGAATAGCGGCTTGATGTCAGTTCCTCAATTATCCTGGTCAGTGCACCTGGCGGACGACTTCACACAAGAGACCCAGTCCAGGTTGCAAGCCGCGCCTTCATTCAGTCGATAGTAAATCTAACGTGTGTCGATCCATTCTTTCCATCGCATGGCCGCCACCACGGGCCACACAGGTCAACGGATCATCTGCAACAATAACCGGTAGGCCGGTCTCCTCGGAGATCAGGCGATCCAGATCCCGCAGTAAAGCGCCACCACCGGTAAGCACAATTCCGCTTTCGGCAATATCCGCAGCCAATTCCGGCGGCGACTGTTCCAGCGCAGATTTCACCGCCTGCACAATGGAAGACAACGGGTCCTGCAGGGATTCCAGAATTTCATCACTGTTCAGGGTAAAGCTGCGCGGCACGCCCTCTGCCAGATTGCGGCCGCGCACGTCTATCTCGCGCAACTCACTGCCCGCGAAAGCGCAGCCTACTTCAACTTTTATGCGCTCAGCAGTAGCATCACCGATCAGGCTGCCGTAACGGCGGCGCACATGGGCCACAATAGCCTCATCGAAGCGATCGCCACCGACACGCACAGAATCCCGGTAAACCACACCATTCAGGGAAATAATAGCCACTTCAGTGGTACCACCGCCAACATCTACCACCATACAGCCGGTGGCATCATCGACGCTCAACCCCGCACCAATAGCCGCGGCCATAGGCTCCTCAATCAATCGCACCTCGCGAGCGCCTGCACTGAGTGCAGATTCGCGGATAGCGCGGCGCTCCACCTGGGTAGACATGCAAGGGACGCACACCAACACTCGTGGGCTGGGGCGTATAAATTTGCTCTCATGGACTTTGGCGATAAAGTGTTGCAGCATTTTCTCGGTAACCTGGAAGTCCGCAATCACACCGTCTTTAAGCGGACGGATAGCGGTGATATTTCCAGGCGTACGACCCAGCATACGTTTGGCTTCCATACCCACGGCTTCTATGGTCTTCTGGCCGTTGTGAATACGGATCGCAACCACCGAAGGCTCATCCAGTACAATCCCTTTATCACGCACGTAAATCAGAGTGTTAGCCGTACCCAGATCAATGGAGAGGTCATTTGAGAACACTCCGCGCAGTTTTTTCAGCATTAATTCTTACTACCTTATGACAACAACGGGGAACTCTTTAGAGGAGTCCAGCATGCTTCCCTACCTGCCTGACAATCCCGGCCGGGAAGCGGGCGGAGAGAGTGTTTTTTTGTAGCTGTATTATTTCCGCAACTGTATCAATCACTGGGATTTTGGGCAAGGCGCAAATGTGATAAGTTTACGCCCCCTGCCGCCCTGGAGGTGGCTTTTCCGGTTGATATGATATGGCTATTGAACAAGACGAGATTGAAAAGATAGCGGAGCTGGCACGCATCCGTATCTCTGGCGACCAAATTGGCCTGGTTACCCAGCGCATTACTGAAATTTTGCAAATGGTAGACCAGTTGCAGGCGGTTGATACCCAGGGTATCGAGCCAATGGCTAATCCGCTGGACGCCACGCAACGCCTGCGTGCCGATGTGGTCACCCAGAGCAATCGTCGCGAAGCGTTCCAGGCGATTGCACCCGCGGTAGAAAACGGCCTCTACCTGGTTCCCAAAGTTATCGATTAGACGGCTAGCGCCGCATCAGGATATATAATGCACAACAAATCTGTCGCCCAGTTAGTACAGGGGCTACGCGAGAAACAATTCTCCAGCGCTGAAGTGACGCGCTGCTTCCTGGACCGCATCGCGGCTCTGGACGGCCTGTACAACAGCTTTATTACCGTCGATGAAACATCAGCACTGGACGCTGCCGCGGCTGCTGACCAGCAGTTGGCCAGCGGCGATGCCGCCACCCTGACGGGTATTCCTATTGCCCACAAGGATATTTTCTGCACCAGCGGCATACGCACCAGCTGTGGCTCACGCATGCTGGACAACTTTGTACCGCCTTACGATGCCACCCTGATTCAGCGATTCAAGGCTGATGGCGCCGTTATTCTGGGCAAGACCAACATGGATGAATTCGCCATGGGCTCATCCAATGAGAACAGCTTTTACGGCCCGGTCAGAAACCCCTGGAATACAGACCTGGTGCCCGGGGGCTCCTCGGGGGGTTCCGCCGCGGCAGTCGCGGGGCTGCTGGCTCCGGCGGCAACAGGCACCGACACCGGCGGATCCATTCGTCAACCAGCGGCATTTTGCGGCATTACCGGCCTCAAACCCACTTACGGGCGCGTCTCACGCCTGGGCATGGTGGCATTCGCCTCCAGCCTGGACCAGGCGGGTCCAATGGCACACACCGCCGAGGATTGCGCACTTTTGCTCAATACCATGGCCGGGCATGACCCTCTGGACTCAACATCTGCGGACCTGCCCGTTGCGGACTACACCGCTGAACTCAATAACTCCCTGCAGGGCCTGCGTATTGGCCTGCCCAGGGAATATTTTGGCGACGGGCTGGACACGGCCACTGGCGAGCGCATAAGCGCCGCGTTAAAAGAACTGGAAGCACAGGGCGCAATTTTGGTGGATGTAGCGCTGCCCCACAGCCAGCTGACCATACCCACCTATTACATCATTGCCCCGGCCGAGGCCTCCACCAACCTGTCACGCTATGACGGCGTGCGTTATGGCCATCGCTGTGATGATCCGGCCGATCTGCACGACCTTTATACGCGCACCCGCGAGGAAGGTTTTGGCGATGAGGTGAAGCGCCGTATCCTGGTAGGGACCTACGCCCTGTCTGCCGGTTACTACGATGCGTATTACAAAAAAGCACAGCAAATACGCCGCCTGATCAAGCAGGACTTTATGCATTGTTTCGAGCAGGTGGATGTTATCGCTGGCCCCACCACACCGGGTCCGGCCTTCGCCCTGGGCGCCAAGTCCGATGATCCCATTGCCATGTACCTGGAAGATGTTTACACCCTGGCAGCCAATCTGGCGGGGTTGCCGGGCATGTCCGTGCCCGCTGGCCTGGTACAGGACAAGCCAGTAGGCTTACAACTGCTGGGTCGTCACTTTGACGAAGCGCGCCTGCTCAATGTAGCGCACCGCTACCAGCAGGCCACCGACTGGCACCTGCAGCACCCGGTTGGAGGGCAATCCTGATGCAGTGGGAAACCGTTATCGGCCTGGAAGTGCACTTACAGCTGGCCACCAACTCCAAGATCTTCTCCGGCTCGCCGATCACGTTCGGCGCAGAGCCCAACACCCAGGCCAGCGCCGTAGACCTGGCCATGCCCGGTATGTTGCCGGTACTGAATGAGAAGGCTGTGCGCTACGCGGTAAAATTTGGCCTGGGTATAGGGGCAGAAATCGGCAAACGCTCGGTATTCGACCGCAAAAACTATTTTTACCCGGATCTGCCCAAGGGCTACCAGATCAGTCAGTTTGAGGCGCCTATTGTCGGTCGCGGTACGTTCGAGATCCTCATGGAAGACGGCAGCAGTCGCGAAATTGGCATTACCCGCGCCCACCTGGAAGAGGATGCCGGCAAGTCGCTGCACGAAGACTTTCACGGCCAAACCGGTATCGACCTGAACCGGGCGGGCACCCCGCTGCTGGAGATTGTCTCGGAACCCGATATCCGCAATGCCGCCGAGGCGGTGGCCTACTTAAAGGCGCTGCACAGCCTGGTCACCTATCTGGGGATTTCCGACGGCAACATGGCAGAGGGCTCCATGCGCTGCGATGTGAACATCTCACTGCGCCCCGTCGGCGCTACCACCCTGGGCACCCGGGCAGAGATTAAAAACGTCAACTCATTCCGTTTTGTAGAAAAAGCGATTCGCCATGAAATCGACAGACAGGCCGATATTCTTGAAGATGGCGGCACAGTGGTACAGGAAACACGCCTGTACGATGCAGAGCGGGACGAGACCCGCTCCATGCGCAGCAAGGAAGTCGCTAACGATTACCGCTACTTCCCGGAACCGGATCTGCTGCCCATAGTGATAGACGACGCCTACATTGCAGACATTGCCAGCACCCTACCGGAATTACCGCCACAGAAACGCCAGCGTTTTACCCTGCAATATGGTCTGGGCACGTACGATGCCAACGTTTTGTGTGACAGTCGTTCTCTGGCTGATTATTTTGAAGCAGTGGTCGCTGATTGCGGCGATGCCAAGATCGCCGCCAACTGGGTGCAGGTGGAATTACTGGGCCTGCTAAACCGCGGTGAATTGGACATCTCCAGCAGCCCGGTATCCGCCGCCGACCTGGGCGGACTGATACGACGCATACTGGACAACAGTATCTCTGGCAAGATCGCCAAGCAGGTGTTTGAAGCCATGTGGCAAGGCGAAGGCAGTGCCGATCAAATCATTGAGGCGCGCGGCCTGAAGCAGGAAAGCGACAGTGGCGCACTGGAAGTCATGGTCGACGAGGTGATCAGCGCCAATGCGGCACAGGTAGAGCAGTACCTGGCCGCCGATGAGAGCAAACGTAAAAAACTGGTCGGATTCTTTGTCGGCCAGGTAATGAAGGTATCCAGGGGCCAGGCTAATCCAAAAATGGTTAACGAATTGCTGGCGAAAAAGCTGGTTTAAGGAAAAGTATGATGAGAAAAGATAAAGAAAAGGTGCTTGATGAGGTTTGGACCGAGGATCACGTGAAGAGTTTTCTGCAGGTCCGCCCACACGACGGCTCGGATGAGAACTTTCACATGCTGCTAAAGGCTTACCAGAGCATGCGAGCATCTGACTTTGAACTGTTTTTGACGTTCTTTTGCGACGCTAAACGCGAGGTTAATGCCACCGGGAAAGATGGGCGTACGGTGTTGGACATTATCTCCACACATCGCCATGGCGCTGCCTATGCAGATATACTCAAAGCCGCTGGCGCTGGCTAGTCTCACATGGGCCTCACTGGAATGTAAGCGAGCTCATGGCAATCGCGAAAACAACCACCCCTTACTGGGGTGGATCATAGGGCACACGTCCCTTGGCAAATTTCTCTCTATTTTCGCGTTTCTTATCTTCACTCTTGCGCAGTAAAACATAAGCAGCTCCGGTGCCACCGTGCCTGGGTTGCGCACTGCCAAACGCCTGCACGATTTCCAATTGCCGCAGCCAGTGGTCCACACAACCCTTGAGGACGGAACTGCGCGCCTTATCCGCCTTACTCTCACCTTTGCCATGAATAATCAGTACGCTACGCAGGCCCAGTCGGTGGCACTCTTCGATAAACTCAAAGATTTCGCTGCGCGCCTCTGCGGCGGTCATGCGATGCAAATCCAGCCTCGCCTCAGCCTCGTAGCGGCCCTGCTTGAGCCGGCGAAAAACGCCGTTTTGCACACCCGGGCGCTTGAATTCCAGTACATACCAGGAATCCAGGGGAGCAATATCGCCTTCGGTAAGCGTATTGCGGTCAAGTGCCTTGCCCTGCACAGCAGCCAGGCGCCGCTGGTCCAGTGAGGAGTCCTTGTCGCTGTGCGCCCTGGGGCGCACAATAACCCGTGGTTCTCGCTTCAGCGGCACCACATCAGACATTTCATCCAAAAATCCGCTGTCTTCGTCACCGGCCATCATTACACTCCGCCTTGAGTCCGCTATTATAGCGGCAACCGTGAGTAAATTTGAGCGGACCATGACAAAAAGAGCAACACTGGAAAAAAACTGCCCACTGTGCGGCGGCGACAATCAATGCGCGATCGCCGCAGGGCAACCCGCGTCGCAGTGTTGGTGTCAGAATGCCACCATCAGTGCGGATGCTCTCGCCGCTATTCCAGCGCAGGCGATCGGCAAATATTGCCTATGCCCTGCCTGTGGCCAACCCGAAGGAGATACTGTCAGTGAAAGGTAACATTGCTCACGGCGCTGGCTATTTGACACATGGCGCGCGCATGCTAACCCACCCGGCATTGCGGCTATTTGTACTCATACCACTGGTGGTCAATATCCTGATTTTCGGATCACTGATCGGCTTTGGTATTAACTACATCGACAACCTGATGGACAAGTGGCTGGCGGGTATTCCGGACTGGCTGGATTTCATCACCTGGATTATTTGGCCATTGATCGGCATTACCTTGAGCCTGGTTACCGGTTATCTATTTACCGCCGTCGCCCTGATCATCGCCTCGCCATTCAACGCCCTGCTGGCAGAAAAAGCCGAAGAACTGATCACCGGCAAGCCCGTGGACTCACTGGAGGGTTTTGGTGCAGCACTGTTGGCCTTGCCACGAGGAATACTGCGAGAGATTTCCAAGTTATTGTATTACCTGCCCATGGCCGTTTTTGTGTTGCTGGTGTCGTTCATACCCGGGATCAATCTCGTAGCGCCGGTGTTATGGCTATTGCTGGGGGCCTGGATGATGAGCATTCAGTTTGTGGACTACCCGATGGACAACCACCAACTGAGTTTTGCCGATGTAAAAGAAGCGGTACGCACCCGACGCCTGAGCAGCATGGGCTTTGGGGGACTGGTCGCGTTATGCACCGGCATCCCCATTGTCAATTTCTTTGTCGTACCCGCCGCTGTAGTGGGCGCCACCTTATTGTGGTGTGAAGAGCTTAACCGGTAGCGCCTAGCGCAGCAGTTCCTCGGGCGGATGCGTGCATTCAAGCTTTGCGCCCAACAACACTTCCAGGTCGGGCAATAAAAACGCGTCATCCTCGCTGGCAAAACTGATCGACGTGCCGGTGGCACCGGCGCGTCCTGTTCGGCCAATACGATGCACGTAATCCTCGGGGTCTTCGGGCAGATTGTAGTTCACCACGTGACTGACACCCTCAACGTGAATACCACGTCCAGCGACGTCGGTAGCAACCAACACCTTGATATCTCCCTGCTTGAACTGCTCCAGAGTGCGCGTACGCTTGGCCTGGGGAATCTCCCCTGACAGGATGCCGCAGGCTATACCGGATTTGCGCAGCTTCTCATGCAATCGACGCACCTGATCGCGACGGTTGGCGAAAACAATAACGCTGGTGGTATCGGCGCTGCGCAGCAGGTTGTTCAGCACTTTGTAGCGCTGCTGGCTGCTGACCAGATAGATCTTCTGGTCCACTGAGTCAGTCGCAACACTCTCGGGCTCGATCTCAACGGTAACCGGTTCATAGGTCCATTGCTGGGACAGATTGATGATGTCCTGGGTAAAAGTAGCGGAGAACAACAATGTCTGCCGGTTCTCTTTTTGCGGCGTCGCGCGCACGATGCGCTTGACCTGCGGGATAAAGCCCATATCCAGCATGCGATCTGCCTCATCCAATACCAGGATCTCTACATGATCCAGGAACAGGTCACGGCGGCCCATAAAATCCAGCAGGCGTCCTGGCGTAGCAACTACCAGGTCCACCACATGATTAGTGAGTCGATTAAGTTGTTTCTGGTAATCCATACCGCCGATCAAAGTGGCGACCTTAAGGCCTGTGTGCTTGGCCAGGTCCTCGGCATCTGCTGCAATCTGCATGACCAGTTCCCGCGTTGGGGCTATAACCAACGCACGCGGCTCGCCAGCGAAACGCTCGCTCTCGGGCGGGTGACATAACTGGTCGTTGAAAATAGTCAGCAGAAAGGCCGCCGTCTTGCCGGTGCCGGTCTGGGCCTTGCCGATGGCGTCATGACCCTGCAAGGTATGCGGCAATACGGTGCCCTGGATAGGAGAGCAATATTTAAAACCAATATCGGCAATACCGTGCATGACTTCATCGCGCAGACCCAGGTCATGAAAGCGAACCTTGTCCTCCTGCGGCTCCACCGGGAAATCATCCACAGACCAGGGCGCAGCAACCGCCTTTGGCTTGTCCGTTCCACCACGCCGCTTGCCGCCTCTACCGCGGGACTTTGCCGTCCCTTCTTCAGCATTTGCCGCGTTAGCGGAGGCTTTGTGGGAAGGCTCCTGGCGCGGTGGCTGGCCGTGGCCCGACGATGCTGGACTATGATCCCGGGGTGAATCACCCTTGCCTGAAATGCGCCCTACTAAATTCTTGATCAACTGCGTATACCCTTTGACTGCTCAAAAAACGCGCTAGTCTACCATTTCCGCGACAGAATAGGTGGGCGCAATTGCCCGTGGGATATCGCCAGGCTGCCCTGCTGTTTTTGGGCCTGAACTCAGCCACCATCAGGCCTTTGCGGGAAACAGGCGAGAAAGATAATAATCCACGCTGGTGTAGCGGCCACCCCCGGTAAACAACAAGGCAAACAACATCAGCAAGTAGGTTACGCCAAACTCAATACCATTATTGAGGATCACAAAGTTGCCCTTCTCGGTCAGCCAGGAATAATTGCCATGCTCGCGCAGGATTTCCTTGGCGGTACCCAGGCGCACTGCCACTTCCTGGGCAGAAGAATCTGCTATCGCGGCCCAGCCATTACCCCAGTGCACGGCAAATATAGCGACCAGCATGGTGGCCATTAGCGGTATAGAAATCCAGCGGGTCGCCAGACCCAACAACAATAACAAGGCGCCAATCGCCTCGGTGTAGGCGGCCATATGTGCCAGCAGGGAGGGAAATGGGAGTCCCAATCCCCAATCGGGATTACCAAACCACTCGATGGTATTTTCCATACCGGCTATTTTTTGTGTTCCTGCCATCCACAATACCGGCACCAGGTACAACCGCAGGGCCAGAGCTGCCAATCCATCCAGATACTGAACGCGCGAGAAAATAGGGTTGTGTATACTGTAAAAAATTCGGGCCAATGCGTTCATATTGCAGCTCTTTATATAAGAATTTCTGAGGAGTCTTTGCTCAGACAACGCTAAAGAGCAAAAGTTTTCTTCGATAACCACACATCACTTTTTATAAGTCCACACTAACTTGCATGACTCCGACAAACCGATGAATCGATTAACGACATATCTGGGCGAAAGTCGCGCCCTGATGGCGATTGCCGGACCGATGATGGTCGCGCATCTGGCGCAGATGGGCACCGGTGTGGTCGATACCATCATGGCGGGACGCTACAGTGCCATGGACCTCGCTGCCATCGCTATCGGCTACAATATCTGGTTACCCATTTACCTGCTCTTTACCGGTGTCATGCTCGGTGCCACCACTATTATCGCCCAGGACTTCGGCGCGGGCCGTTTCCAACGTATTCGCGACTCCCTGCCCCAGTCTTTGTGGCTGGCACTGGCACTGGGCCTGATTGGTGGCCCCTTGTGTTATAGCGCCGGTCCGTTGCTTGACCTGCTGAACCTGGACGCAGCAACCTATGCCAAGAGCCTTGCCTATGTGCAGGCGACGGCCTTTGGCCTGCCGGCGGCGGCGATTTTTCAAGCGTTGCGCTGCCACACCCAGGGCGTGGGCATAATGCGTCCCCTTGCTGTGGCTAGCGTATTGGGGTTCCTGGCCAACATCCCTCTGAACTATGTCTTTATCTATGGCAAGTGGGGCTTCCCTGAACTGGGTGCTGCCGGCTGCGGCTGGGCCACCGCTATTTCAATGTGGCTGGGGCCGGTGCTCATCAGTTTCTACATCACGCGGGCGGAAAAACTTAAGGCCTACCTGCCACCACTGAAATTCGTGGCGCCAGATTTTTCCAGCATAAAAGAAATCGCCCGCCTCGGCCTGCCGATGGGTTTGACATTTTTCCTGGAGGTTGCCGTTTTCTCTGCGATTGGTTTGTGCATCGCGACTCTGGGCAACACTGCCATGGCCGCTCACCAGATTGCATTTAACGTATACGATCTGGTGTATATGCCCCTGATCAGCATCGGCTCAGCCATGGCAACTCGTGTGGGTCACGCTATCGGCGGCGGCGATAGGGCCAAGGTTAACGTGGCAATAGTTTGCGGAACCTCTTTAACCCTGCTGATGGGCCTGTTGTGCATGGCTATTTTGTTGGTAAACCCCACGGCCATCATTAAAGTCTACACCAACGACCTGGCCATTCACGGCATCGCCTTGACTCTCATCCGCCTGGCAGCCTTGTTTATTGTGCTGGACGCAGGACAGCTCGCGGCATCGTTTTGCCTGCGCGCCTTCAAAGACACGCGTTTCCCTTTTGTGGTTTTATGCGTCGCTTACTGGCTGGTCACCCTGCCCCTGGGGTACTGGCTGGGCATCATATCAGCGGATAATGCGTTGGATGGCACTATGGGATTTTGGAAGAGCATGATCGCCGGGATAGCGGTCAGTGCGGTGTTGATTGTCTGGAGACTGCACTGGATTTTACAAAAACCCCTACCTCAATTTGACCCGGACCAAAGCGGAGATGCCGGTAGATCCCATTAGCCGTCATGTAGGTGAGCGCAGTCAGGGCAATCGGGACGCGCCGGCAGTGCCAACTGCCTGATATCCATCGTGCGCAGATCCAGTAGTAATAGCTTGCCCCGCAAGGTTTCACCGAAGCCCGAAAGAATTTTCAACGCTTCCATGGCCTGCATAGAGCCAAGAACACCGACCAGGGGCGCCAACACACCGCTGTCGCTGCAACTAAGCGCGGTGACATCGTCGCTCTCTTCGTACAGACAGCGGTAACAGGGGCCGTCGCGCAGCGGATCAAACACACTTAGCTGGCCTTCGCTGCGCACTGCAGCGGCTGAAACCAGGGGAATTCCCGCGGCAATACAGGCTCGATTAAGACCAAAGCGCGCCGGGTAATTGTCAGTGGCGTCCACTACCAGGTCCACCCTGGCCGCCAGCTCATGCATGGATTCTTCTGTCAGCGTCAGTGCAATCACCTCCACCTTCACCTCAGGATTTATGGCACTAATCGCAGCTGCAGCAGAGACCGCCTTGTTGACGCCGATGTCAGCGTCTCCGTGGGCAATCTGCCGCTGCAGATTACTAAGTTCAATCTTATCGCCGTCGGCCAGTACTAATTCACCGACACCGGCCGCCGCCAGGTACAGTGCTGCAGGACAGCCCAAGCCACCCAAACCTACAATTAACACACGGGACTGCAACAACCGCTCCTGCCCCGCCACATCAAAGTCATGCAGCAGAATCTGCCGGTTGTAGCGCATTAATTGCGCGTCAGTGAGTGGCTTAAGCGACACGCCAGCAAGCCCCCGTGGTCCGTTCATGTCCCGCCATATCCTTGCGTGTAAGCACCTCGCTAAAACCCGCAGTGTGCAGTAAATCGCGCACAATCGCTGCCTGTGTGTACCCGTGCTCCAGCAACAACCAGCCATCTGACTGCAAGTAAGCTGGCGCACGCTCGATCAACTGCACCAGGTCGGCCAGGCCGCCATCGTTTGCCACCAGGGCTGATTGCGGCTCGAAACGGACATCGCCCTGGGCCAGGTGCGGATCGCCTGCATCGATATACGGTGGATTGCTCAATAACAAATGAAAGTGCTGCTGCGCAACGCCCTGGTACCAGTCAGACTGTATAAAAGAGACGCGCTGCAACCCGGTGGTCACCGCATTGGCGCGGGCCACTTCCAGTGCCGCTGCACTGGCGTCTACTGCGGTGACCTGCCAGTGCGGTCGCTCACTCGCCACCGCCAGGGCAATGGCGCCGGAACCGGTTCCCAGGTCCAGCACCGATGCATCCCCGGGCAAGGGCAACTCCAGCGCCCACTCCACCAGGGTTTCGGTCTCCGGCCTGGGAATCAGGGTGTGATTGTTCACCGCCAACGGCAGTGACCAGAATTCTCGCTGCCCGGTTAAGTAAGCGACCGGCAATCCCTGCCTGCGCTGGGTCAGTAACCGATGGAAGTGATCTACACAGTCTGCCGCGACCTCAAATTCAGGCCATGTATACAACCAGGTACGCGGTTTTTGCAGGGCGTAACTCAGGAGAATTTCGGCATCGCGCCGGGGACTGTCGGAAGCCAGATCTCCGGCAGAACGCAACAACTGCTGCACACTAGCCATCAATTATCGGCCAGTGCCGCCAATTGGTCCGCCTGGTATTCGTGGCGCAAAGGACTAATCACCGCTTTCAGGTCGCCCTCCATAATCTCCGCCAACTTGTACAGGGTTAGATTGATACGATGATCCGTGAGCCGCCCCTGGGGAAAGTTGTAGGTGCGAATACGATCAGAGCGATCGCCGGTACCGACCAGGTTGCGACGCTGCGCAGCCTGCTCATCAGCCGCTTTGTCCTGGGCACTGGTGAGTAGTTTAGCCTGCAACAGCGACATCGCCCGGGCGCGGTTTTTATGCTGTGAGCGCTCGTCCTGGCACTCCACCACAACGCCGGTCGGCAAGTGCGTAAGACGCACCGCAGAATCGGTTTTGTTAACATGCTGACCGCCAGCACCGGATGCCCTGTAGGTGTCGACGCGCAAATCGGCCTTGTTGATTTCTATGACATCTACCGCGTCTGGTTCGGGCATGATCGCCACGGTGCAGGCCGAGGTGTGAATACGGCCCTGGGATTCGGTCTCGGGCACACGTTGCACGCGGTGCGCGCCGGATTCAAATTTAAGGTGAGCGTAGACATCCCGCCCCTCGATCCGGGTGATGATTTCCTTGTAGCCACCATGCTCGCCAGGACGTTCTGACAGTACCTCGATTTTCCAACCGCAGTTCTCGGCATAGCGGGAATACATGCGATACAGATCACCCGAAAAAATCGCCGCTTCGTCACCGCCAGTGCCGGCGCGAATCTCCAGAAATACATTGTGGGAGTCCTGGGGATCGCGCGGTAGCAACAGTGTCTGCAACTCGCTTTCCAGCTCCTCCATACGCGCACTGTTCAGATCCAGCTCCTCTCGCGCCATCTCCCGCAAATCCGGATCAGCGTCATCGAGCATCTGGCGCGCCTCATCCAGATCACCCTTCACCTGACTGTACTGTGCGTAACAGCGCACCACAGACTCCAGCTCGGCATACTCGCGCGACAGATCACGGAACTTGTTCTGGTCGGCAATGGTCTCGCTATCGCCCAACAGGGCCGATACTTCTTCATGCCGGTCGGTGAGGGTCTCCAGCTTGGTCACTAAGGAAGCTTTCATTGCAGTGTGCGCCTGGATGTTTCAGTGGCGGAGGACGGCCGCTCGAATTCTTCTTGCGCGTCAGACTCCGCAGCGGGAGTTTGTTTCGGCTTGTTTTCCAACCCCAATAACTTGCGGGCACTGGTCAGTACATCATGACGCCCTTCCGCACTGGCTTGTTTGAGCCCGGCGGTGGGGGCGTGGATCAACTTATTGGTTATGGCGCGGGCTAACTGCGCCAGAATTTGCTGGGGGTCTTCTCCCCGGGACAGAGCTCTGATAGCTCGCTGCAATTCGTGTTCTCGCAGCCGCTCAGCCATCTGCCGGTAGTCCTTAACGGTATCTACTGCACCCAGACTGCGCACTTCCTCGACATACAGCCTGACACCCTCTTCGATCAAGACATCCGCCTTGCGCGCCTCGTCGCGGCGCGTGCGCATATTCTGGTCGACGATCTCACGCAAATCGTCCACGCTGTACAGATAAACGTCGCGCAGTTCACCGACCTGGGCTTCAATATCCCTGGGCACTGCGATATCCACCATTAGAAAAGGTCTGTGCTTGCGCGCCTTAATAGCCTGCTCGACCGCACCCTTACCCAGGATAGGCAGCTGACTGGCGGTAGAGGTTATAACGATATCGGCATCCAGCAATTGCTCGGGAATTTCCGCCAGCAATACCGCATCGGCGCCAAACTTTTGCGCCAACTCCCGGGCGCGCCCCAGGGTACGGTTGGCAATGACTATTTTGCTTACCCCGGCATCAACCAAATGACGGGCCACCAGTTCTACCGTTTCGCCGGCGCCCACTAACAGGGCATTGCATCGGCTCAGGTCGGAAAATATATGCCCGGCCAAATCCACCGCGGCATAGGCGACTGAAACCGGGTTTTCGCCGATGGCAGTATCGGTGCGCACACGCTTGGCAATGGAAAATACCCGCGGGAACAAACGCCCCAACTCGGCGCCTACGGTGCCGGATTCTGATGCCACAGCATAAGCTGATTTAAGCTGACCAAAAATTTGTGGCTCACCCAACACCATGGAATCAAGACCACTGGCTACCTGTACCATGTGCTGCAGGGCTTGCTGCGCCTCGAAATGATAGGCTGACTGGCGTAATTCTTCTGCTGATAAGTGATGGTAATTGGCGATCCAATCGATCAGCTGCATCGCCTTGTCAGCCAGGGCGCAACCCTCTGGCACGATCGCATACAACTCAGTGCGGTTGCAGGTGGAGAGAATCACCACTTCGTTGACCTGAGCAGCCTCACAGGCATCCACCAACGCCTCATTCACCTGTTCTGGCGCAAAAGCAACCCGCTCGCGCACCTCGACGGCGGCAGAGTTGTGGTTGATTCCCAGGGCAATCAGGTTCATAGCGGGTGTAGCGCCTCCACGGCATAACGGGTTACTTGCGGCAACTTCTGCGACCTGATGATCCATCTGTGCCGGCCATTGCAAAACGTGCGCACCTTAGCACATATGGCGAAAAATTCCCTTGATTTTAACAAGTTAGGCGCCAAATGACAGTGACGGCGGGTCGCAGGTTTTCGCCCCGGTGGCAGGCATACCAGCGCAATCGTCAACACTGTGGGTTTCAGCGGCGGTCTGTGTCATCATACCACCTGTCTTATCGCTGGATTGCCTCGCTGTAACCTATAATGCTTCGCCTCTTTCTCATCGCCATCACCTATGCGCTGCTGAACGCTTGCGCCAGCACTGCGCCCGCTCCTGCGCCGGACGCTGCAACAGCCAATACAGCGGCGGCAATCGAATCCAAAGAGCGACCATTCCCTGACGACAGCGTGTATCCATTGCTGGTCGCCGAATTTGCCCTCAGGCGCCGCGCTTACGATGTGGCACTGGACAATTACCTGAGCCAGTCGCGCGTGCTGCGTGATGCCAGAATCAGCGCTCATACCACCCGCCTGACGCAATTTATGCAACGGGAACAGGAAGCGCTGGAAGCATCGCTGTTATGGGTTGAACTGGCCCCTGATGATGTGGAGGCAAACTCGACCGTCGCTGCCTTGCTGGTGCGTCAGGGTCGCACCGTCCAGGCTCTGCCACACATGGCCATCGTCGAACGTGGCGGAACCCCGGCAAATTTCCCGACACTGCTTACCGGCTTCGAGCAACTGAATGCCAGGCAACGCACCGAGCTGGTCAGCGGCATCAACAAGCTGGCCATCGAATTTCCCGAAAACACCCCGTTGATGCTCACCCAGGCGCTCATCCATACCGAGTTTGATCAATATGAGCAGGCACTGGACAAACTGGACGACATCTATGACCTGAAGCCCTACCAGCCCCAGGCGGTACTACTAGAGACAAAAATACTCCTGACACAGGGCGCGAAAAAGCCTTTTACACGACTGCAAAAAGCGCTGCAAAAGGACCCTGAAGATCAGCGCCTGCGATTGCAGTATGCCCGCCTGCTAACCACCAGTGATATGACGGCGGCACGGGAACAATTTGAGATTCTTTCGGCGCAGGCGCCCCGCGATGGTGACTTATTACTGTCGCTGGCACTGATTAATCGCGAGGTAGGTGATGACCTGGCAGCCAAAGCCTATCTGCAGCAGTTACTGGCGCTGGAGCAGCGGGTAGACGAAGCGCACTATTACCTGGGACGCATAGCCGAGGAGGATGGCGACACCAGGGAAGCCGTGTCTCAATATATGCAGGTGGAAGACAGCAGAGAGTTTTTGTCTGCCAGCAGCCGCGTGGGACATATCCTTATTGCCGCTGCGGAGCTGGAACGCAACCATCGCTGGTTCGACCGACAGCGCCAGGCCAATCCCTTGCGACGCGAGCAACTTTACGCACTCGAAGCAGAACTACTGACACAGGCTGGCGCACAAAATGCAGCCATGCAGGTGCTTAATCAGGCGCTGACAGAGTCTCCCGAGTCGACCTCACTGCTCTATGCCCGCTCCATGCTGAGTGAACAACAAGATGACCTGGCACTGATGGAAAGGGACTTGCGCACCATCATCGCTAACGAGCCAGACAACACCACCGCGCTCAATGCATTGGGCTATAGCCTGGCCAATCGCACTGAACGTTATACAGAGGCCCTGGCGTTGATCTCCGAGGCGCTGGCGCTGGAACCGGATGAACCGGCCATTCTCGACAGCATGGGCTGGGTTCTGTATCGCACCGGGCGCTACGATGAAGCCCTGGATTACCTGACACGCGCCTACGCTGTATTTCCCGACCCGGAAGTAGCCGCGCACCTGGGCGAGGTTCTGTGGGTGACCGGAGACACAGACGGCGCCACTGCAATTTGGCGCGAAGCGCTGGCAAAAGCGCCTGATCATACGATACTGCTTGGCACTCTCAAGCGTCTTGGTGTTGATTCGCTTAACGGCGATCCGTTAAGCGACGGCGATCAAGTGAGTGATACGGCGCTGGATACGCAGCCTTAGATGAACCGGAGCGGGTACCTGGCCGTAACGCTTATGCTGATACTGGCTGGCTGCGCCGGGCAGAGCACACGCGAGGCTACTTCCGTGAACTGGAAACAACACAGCAGCACTTTGCAGGGATTCCACCACTGGACTGCCAACGGCAAGCTGGCGCTGCGCACCGACGAACGTGCTGAGTCAGCGACCATTGTCTGGCAGCAGCAAGGACAGAACTCAGAATTACAATTGAGTGGGCCGCTGGGCCTGGGCGCTACCACCATACACAGTGACGGCCAGCAGTTGCAGATTAACAAAGGCAACGAAGTCACTACGGTGGATATATCCACCCCCAACGCCACTGCCAGAAACACCGGCTGGAACCTGCCATTGCAAGCGCTGCCCTACTGGCTAAAAGGTATGCCCTCCCCTGACTTTGAGCTGCAGCTGTTCGAACTGGACCCGGACAACGATTTGCTGCGCAACCTGCGCCAGGACAATTGGGACATCAACTACGAACAGTACCAGCAGTTTGACGAACTCATGCTCCCCACGCGCCTGCGAATCCACAACGGCAACACCAGCGCCAGGATGATAATTCGCCACTGGCAAACCGCAGCCGAGTAATGAGTACTACCCTCAATTTACTGTCGCCGGCCAAACTCAACCTGTTTTTACACATTACGGGCCGCAGGCCAGACGGATATCACGAGCTACAAACGCTGTTCCAGCTATTGAACTGGGGTGACCAGCTGCAATTTAGCGTCAATGCCAGCGGTATTATTACCCTGGATAGCCATGATTTTGATCTACCGCCGGAAGAAAACCTGATTATCCGCGCAGCCCGTTTGTTACAACACGGCTCACTGGGGGCGCATATAACGCTGCACAAAATCATCCCTAGCGGCGGCGGGCTTGGTGGCGGCAGCTCCAATGCCGCCACCACACTAGTGGCCCTGAACCACCTGTGGGGCCTGGGAAAAACACGCCAAGAGCTGCAGGCCATGGGTGTTGAGCTAGGCGCAGATGTGCCTGTTTTTGTCGCTGGTCGCTCCGCCTGGGCCGAGGGGATCGGCGAAAAACTCACCCCGGTTGACCTGCCTGAGTGCTGGTTTCTTATCCTGGTACCGGACTGCCATGTGGCCACCGCTGAAATATTTTCAAACCAACAATTGACACGCACCTCCCCGCCGATCAAAATGGCGTCCTTTTTTGAGGGGCACTCTCGAAACGATTGTCAGCAACTTGTTAGGCACCTCTACCCCGAGGTGGATAACGCTTTGAAATTGCTGGAAAATTTCGGAGAGGCCAGACTAACCGGAACCGGGGCCTGTGTATTTGCCCGTTTCGGCACTGAAGCAGAGGCCAGAGCCGCCCAGCGCAAACTGCCACCCAAGTGGGCAGCAATGGTAGCGCAGGGTATAAACGAGTCGCCGGTTTCAAGGGTTTTAGTCTAGCCCGACAGATTAATTGGGGTGTCGCCAAGCGGCAAGGCACCAGGTTTTGATCCTGGCATTCGGAGGTTCGAATCCTCCCACCCCAGCCATACAACGAGTGCCATACACCCGATGGTGTGTGGCACTGTTTTTTTGTGCAGCACTTTTTTCGCAAAAATCTACAGGTAAAGCGCCGTGTCCTCAAAAATGATGGTCTTTACGGGTAACGCCAACCCGGAACTGGCCCACAAAGTTGCCAGCAGGCTGTATTTGTCTTTGGGTAAGGCAAATGTCGGAAAATTTAGCGACGGAGAGATTGCCGTCGAACTCAATGAAAATGTGCGTGGCAAGGACGTATTCGTCTTGCAATCCACGTGCGCACCGACCAACGACAACCTGATGGAGTTGATCGTGATGATTGACGCCCTGCGCAGGGCCTCGGCCTCGCGGATAACGGCGGTGGTGCCCTACTTCGGTTACGCCCGCCAGGACAGACGAGTGCGGTCTTCCAGGGTACCCATAACCGCTAAGGTCGTGGCCGACATGATGGTCACCGTGGGTGTTGACCGGGTGTTGACGGTAGATCTGCACGCAGAACAGATCCAGGGCTTTTTTAAATGCCCGGTAGACAATGTCTACGGCTCACCGGTGTTGAACGACGACATCCAGGCCTGTCACTACGACAACCTGATGGTGGTATCGCCGGACATAGGAGGCGTGGTAAGGGCGCGAGCGATAGCCAAGCAGTTGAATGAAGCTGACCTGGCAATCATCGACAAACGACGCCCACAGGCTAATGAAGCCCAGGTGATGAACCTGATAGGCGAAGTGGATGGACGCACTTGCTTGCTGGTAGACGACATGGTCGACACTGCCGGCACCCTGTGCAAGGCCGCCGATGCACTGAAAGAAAGAGGGGCCGCGAAAGTCGTTGCCTATTGTACCCACGCGGTACTGTCGGGGAATGCCCTGGAGAATATAAAGAACTCTCAGCTGGATGAGCTGATAGTCACAGACACGATTCCTTTAAGTGAGGAGGCGAAAGCAGTAAGCAAGATACGCCAACTCACTATTGCCGACCTGCTGGCCGAGTCCATGCGCAGGGTCGCCAATGAGGAATCAATTAGCGCGCTGTTTCAATAGCGACAGCGTATACACCAACGCATTACCGCACTGGTCGCAGGTGTTGTAATGTCTTATCAAAGGAGTCACGACTATGTCTGACCAATTTGAACTAAATGCAGAAATACGCGAAGACAAGGGGAAAGGTGCGAGCCGCCGCCTGCGTCGTTTCGCTGACCTTGTACCGGCTATCATTTATGGTGGCACCAAGGATCCCCAGTCGTTGACCCTGGTCCGCAAGGATTTTGAGAAAGCGCTGGAAAATGAAGCTTTCTTCTCCCAGGTACTGTCCATTAAGGTCGGTAAGGGAACCGAGAAAGCCATCCTGAAAGACCTGCAGCGTCACCCCGCCAGAAACAGTGTAATGCACGCTGACTTCCTGCGCGTAGATGCCAAGGTAATGATCAAGGTACACGTACCTATTCACTTCCTGAACGAGCTGACCTGCCACGGCGTTAAAGTAGAAGGTGGTATTATCCAACACCAAACTACTGACATCGAGATCCAGTGTTTGCCTGGCGACATTCCTGAGTACATCGAAGTTGATATGCTCAATGTAGAAACAGGCCAGATTGTTCACCTGTCTGACGTCACCCTGCCCGCTGGTGTGATCTCCATAGCCCTGGCTCTGGGCGAAGATCACGACCTGGCAGTTGCTTCCGTCATCGCGCCTAAGGGCACCAGCGATGAAGATGAGGATGCGCCTGAGACAGAGGATGCTGACGAAACTGCTGAAGAAGGCGACGGCGAGGACTAATCTCCTCGCTGCAAGGCGACACCCGCAGTGACAGCCATCAAACTGATCGTTGGATTGGGTAACCCCGGTAGCGAATACCGGGGCACTCGACACAACGCGGGTGCCGATTTCGTTACGGAACTGGCAAGACAATGTGGCGTTTCCCTGCAAGCCGAATCCAAGTTTTCCGGCCTGGCCGGCAGGGTTACCCTGTCTGGTCATGACGTGCGCCTGTTGATTCCCACTACCTTCATGAACCGCAGCGGCAAAGCCGTGGCGGCCATGGCCCAGTTCTTCAAGTTTGCGCCGGAAGAAATCCTGGTAGCTCACGATGAACTGGATATTCCTGCGGGCACTGCACGCTTCAAACAAGGCGGCGGCCACGGCGGCCATAACGGCCTGCGCGATATAGTGCCAGCACTGGGCAACAACAAAGACTTTTATCGCCTGCGTATCGGTATTGGTCACCCCGGCCACGCCTCACAAGTAACCGGCTTCGTATTGGGCGCTCCTTCACAGGTAGACCGCACCCGCATGGAAGCCTGCATTGACGAGGCCATTGCCGCCCTGCCGCTGTTATTGGACGGGGATGGCACCAAGGCAATGACACGCCTACACAGTTTTAGCGCAGCCTGAGCTGCCACTAGAGACAGGAATTTTATATGGGTTTTAATTGCGGAATCGTGGGCCTGCCAAATGTTGGCAAGTCCACCCTATTCAACGCCCTCACTAAAGCCGGTATTGGTGCCGAGAACTTTCCCTTTTGCACCATCGAGCCCAATGCCGGTGTAGTGGCAGTGCCTGATCCACGGCAAACCAAAATAGCCGCCATTGTAAAGCCGGAGCGAGAAGTGGCCACGACAATGGAGTTTGTGGACATTGCCGGCCTGGTCGCCGGCGCGTCCAAAGGCGAAGGCCTGGGCAACCAGTTTTTGGCGAATATTCGTGAAACCGATGCCATTGCTCATGTAGTGCGCTGTTTTGAGGACGAGAACGTCATCCATGTCGCTAACAAAATCGATCCGAAAAACGACATAGAGGTCATTAATACGGAGCTGGCTCTGGCTGATTTGGAGAGCTGCGAAAAGCAGCTGCAAAAGGTTATCCGTACCGCCAAGGGCGGGGATAAAGAGTCCATCGCTATGAAGGCCCTGCTGGAAGGCAAGTTGCTACCGCATTTGAATGAAGCGTTACCGGTTCGCTCCCTGACGCTTGATGAGGGCGAAGACGAGCTGGCAAAACAATTATTCCTGCTAACCAATAAGCCCACCATGTACATCGCCAACGTTGACGAGGATGGCTTTGACGACAATCCGCACCTGGATGTAGTGCAGCGTATCGCCGCCGAAGAAAATGCGATGGTGGTAGTGATTTGTAACAAGCTGGAATCAGAAATTGTAGAACTGGATGACGAAGAGCGCCTGGAATTCCTGCAGGACCTGGGTATGGAAGAACCCGGCCTGGACCGGGTTATTCGCGCCGGCTACGAGTTACTCAATCTGCAGACGTACTTTACCGCTGGCGTGCAAGAAGTGCGCGCCTGGACCGTAAAAGTGGGGGCCACCGCCCCTGAAGCGGCCGCCGTCATTCACACCGACTTCCAGAAAGGCTTTATCCGCGCAGAGATCATCAGCTACGATGATTTCATTGCCAATAATGGCGAACAGGGCGCTAAAGAAGCCGGTCGCTGGCGTCTCGAAGGCAAGGACTATGTGGTACAGGACGGCGATGTAATCCACTTCCGCTTCAACGTCTAGGCAACGCCACTGCAAAAACATCTCCACGCCCGGGAGCAGACGCCAAGTCCTTGACTTGGCTGCCCAAAATCGGGAAAATGCGCGCCTCTTCAGGGACAGCTAGTTCCGAACTGATGTGGCTACGTAGCTCAGCTGGTTAGAGCACAGCATTCATAATGCTGGGGTCGGTGGTTCAAGTCCACCCGTAGCTACCACTTAATTCAAGCACTATTCTCTTATTTTTCATTAGCTTAGCGCAGTTTTTCGATTGTGCAAAGTTGGTCGTTTTTTGCTCAATTTCAAATTGAGACCATATTGAGACCGCCCCCTTTCTTACCCTGACAGAGGGGAATCCAGCCACGATCAAACCGACCCCACCTCTGACCACGAGGTAGCCCGCCACAATCGAGGGCATAGTTGTTTGGAGTAACACACCCGCAGCATATGTTGTAATATTCGGCAATCGACTGCCACGGTTCCAGAGGCGGCAAATACGAGAGTGATGAGACACTGTGGCAAACCTTGTTCCCAGCGTAGTATTGGAAGGAGTCGCCGAACTGATTGAACAAAATGGGCAAGACCCCGTTGAATTGTTTCGACGTGTCGGGATACCTGAAGCGGCTCTCCTTGAGCCGAATGTGTTGATACGCCCTGAGCACTATGCCGACCTGCTGGAACTGGCCGCTGTCGAGTGTAGCGATCGTTTTTTTGCTCTAAAGGTTGGCTGCTTACAACGCTTCGATATCATGGGCAACCTGTGGTTAATGGCCCGTCAAGCTGAAACAATTGGGGAAGAGATGCAGATAATCTCTGAAAACCTTGCTTTACACACTGACACCATGACGAGCTATATTTCAAGCGACGGCACATCGGGCAAACTAATGTCCTTTGAATTTAAAACACCAGTCAATCCTCAATCTCGTAAGGAACCTCTAACCTGGTCGCATGTTCAGGCGTCAGAGCTGGCCCTGACACTAACCTGCAATGAGTTCAGGCGCTCACTAGGCCGTGATTGGATGCCTGACTATGTTCAATTCAGGCATGCTGCCCCCGCCAATGATAAGACACCCCTGTATAAAGTGTTTGGTCATCGCGTATTCTTTAATCAGGATGTGCACGCAATACACCTCACTAACGAGGATTTCTCCCGACCTAATGCACACAGCCCTCAGAGCGAAGCTTCCACAGAAATTCACAAAAAGAATACACGGACATTTCAATCCACCTTCGGATTGGGCGAGTCTTTCACCGGTCGTGTTAACCGGGTTATTCGGCTGTTAGTTAACGATGAGGGATGTACCGCCAGCGATGTGGCCCGCCTGGTAGACTTGCCGGAGCGCACATTGCGTTATCGCTTAAAAAAATACAACACAAGCTACCAGGATCTTTACGATAAGGCTCGCCTTGAGATCGCACAAAACTATCTGATTAATTCAGAGTTGGCTGTCAGTGCTATAGCAGAGCGCTTGCATTTTACCGACACGCCATCCTTCTCAAGTTTCTTTAAGCGACAGACCGGTCAATCTCCCAGAAATTTTGTCAAAATACTTGGCGACAACCAGCAATAACCGTACGACTGCAATCTTT
>JBALVO010000040.1:11882-30097 GCA_036961445.1 Halioglobus sp. | reverse complement strand
GCCACAATGCGGTAGCGCCTATGGTGCAAATCGGCGCAAACCAGTGGGTACTGGAGCTGTTCCACGGTCCAACACTGGCGTTCAAGGATTTTGCGTTGCAATTGTTGGGGCGTTTGCTGGATTACATATTGCAGCGAAAGCACAAAAAAGTTGTCATTATGGGCGCCACTTCCGGCGACACCGGTTCCGCGGCGATAGAGGGCTGTAAACGCTGCAGTAATATCGATATTTTTATCCTGCATCCACACCAGCGGGTGTCAGATGTGCAGCGTCGCCAGATGACCACCGTGACAGGGGATAATATTCACAACCTGGCTGTGGAAGGTAACTTCGACGACTGCCAGGCTATGGTCAAGGCCAGCTTCAACGACAAGAGCTTTCTGCCACAGGATCGTTCTCTGGTTGCAGTTAACTCCATCAATTGGGCGCGGATAATGGCGCAGATCGTCTACTATTTTTATGCGGCAGTGGCACTGGGTGCGCCAGCTCGCCGCGTGGCTTTTTCTGTCCCCACGGGTAATTTTGGTGATATCTTTGCCGGCTATCTGGCCAGCAAAATGGGCCTGCCGATAGAGCGTCTTATTATTGCCACTAACCGCAATGACGTATTGCACCGCGTAATGACCACCAGTACATACCATCGCCAGTCCCTGGCCCACACCCTGTCTCCGAGTATGGACATCACCGTGTCGAGTAACTTTGAACGTCTGTTATTTGATCTTTATGATCGCGATGGCGCTGCGATCGCTGATTTAATGCAACGTTTTGATAATGGTGATATCGCGTTTGCTGACGCGGCCATGGATAAAGCCCGGGCGCTGTTTAGCAGCGAGTGCGTTTCGGACGAGCAAACCTGTGAACAAATCGCCAGTACCTGGGCGGAGTGTGAATACCTGCTGGATCCGCACAGTGCGATTGGGGTGAAGGCAGCGCTGGATTGTGGCCTGTCACCGGATGTGCCGGTGGTTACCCTGGCGACGGCACACCCGGCAAAGTTTCCCGACGCGATCAAAAGCGCCGGTTTGGACCAGGACGTGGCTCTGCCAACGCACTTGCAGGACCTGTTCGAGCGCAGTGAGCGGCTTGAGGTGCTTCCTAACGACTTGTCTGCGGTGCAGGGCTTTATCGCGGCCAATATCAACGCCTGACACTGGCACCCTGCGTATGCACAAACTTATTCGCAGGCGGCAACCGGGAAACAACGCCGCTACGGACGCGGCCAGTCCTCTTGCCGACGCTGGCCTTCATCCATTGCTGGCGCGAGTCTACAGCGCACGCGGTATCGATAGCCCCGCCCAGTTGGAACTGGGTTTGGCGCAACTCTTACCACCCGCGCAGTTGCATAATGCCGATCGTGCTGCAGTATTACTGGCAGATGCCCTTGCAGCAGATCAAAAGATTCTCATTGTTGGTGATTTCGATGCCGATGGTGCCACCAGTACCACCCTGGCTGTCGCCGTTTTGCGGGCTTTTGGTGCTGCCCATGTGGATTACCTGGTGCCCAATCGGTTTGACTATGGTTATGGGCTGACGCCTGAAATTGTAGCGCTGGCCGCCCGGGATAAACCCGACCTGATCATCACTGTGGACAACGGGATATCCAGCCTGGAGGGGGTGGCCGCAGCCACTGAACTGGGCATTACGACACTGATTACCGATCATCACCTGGCGGGCCGTGAACTACCCGCGGCCGAGGTCATCGTTAATCCCAATCAACCCGATTGCGAGTTCCCGAGTAAAAATCTGGCAGGAGTGGGGGTGATTTTCTATGTCATGCTGGCACTGCGGGCAGAGCTGCGCCTGCGCGGCTGGTTTGAACAAAGACCGGAAGTGAATCTGGGTCATTATCTGGACCTGGTTGCCCTGGGTACTGTGGCGGATGTAGTGCCGTTGGATCGCAACAACCGCATCCTGGTGGCGGCGGGGCTGCAGCGTATCCGCAGCGGTCAGGCCAGGCCCGGAATATCGGCCTTATTGGAAGTCGCCTCCCGGCAGCAGCAATCAGTCGTTGCCTCGGACCTGGGCTTTGCGGTGGGTCCGCGTATTAATGCTGCTGGACGACTGGACGACATGTCCATCGGCATTGAATGTCTGCTCAGCGATGATACCGGCAAGGCCAGGGCGCAGGCCACGCGCCTGCACCAATTGAATCAGGATCGCCGGATTATCGAAGGTGATATGCAGGAAGAGGCCTTACAGATTCTGGCTGACCTGCAGTTGGACAAGCGTGACCAGATTCCCGTCGCCATGACGCTTTACCAGCCGGGCTGGCATCAGGGTGTGATCGGTATCCTGGCGTCGCGTATCAAGGACCGCCTGCATCGTCCTACCATCGCCTTTGCAGATGGTGACCCGGGGCAGGTCAAAGGGTCCGCTCGATCCATCCCTGGCATTCATATACGTGACATTCTCGATGCCGTTGCCACCCGCCATCCTGGCCTCATTACCAAGTTTGGCGGCCACGCCATGGCTGCAGGCATGACTCTTCCGCTGGCGGCCTATGAGGATTTTTCCGTGGCTTTTGTAGAGGAAGTCGCCCGACATGCGCAGGACGTGCACCTGCAGGCGGTCATTGAATCCGACGGAGAGTTGGCCGCATCTGATATCCAGTTGGAACTGGCCACCGAACTTCGGTTTGCCGGACCCTGGGGGCAGCATTTCCCTGAGCCCTTGTTCGATGGCCAGTTCCAGATCATTAGCCAGCGCCTGGTCGGGGAGAAGCATTTGAAGATGGTGCTGTCGCTGCAGGGCAGCCATACCCTGCTCGATGCCATCGCCTTCAACGTTGATCTTGATATCTGGCCCAACCAGGCGCTGCAGCGCGTCGAGATAGCCTATCGCCTGGATGTTAACGAGTTTCGTGGGCAGCGCTCGGTACAGCTGTTGGTGGAGCACCTCGTTCCCGCCTGAGTCACCAGCACAGGGTGCCTGCAAACTTTATGATAGCTAGCAGCAAAATAAGGGCTTGACCTTCCAGTAGCTGTAAGGTTTACATTGGCGTCATGAACAACTTTGAATGCCTATGAATATCTCCGAAGCGGCTCGTCTGAGCGGGCTAAGCGCCAAGACTATTCGCTACTACGAGCAGATCAAGCTTATTGCCCCTGCTGCGCGCGGCGATAACGGCTATCGTCAGTACGATATAAAGGCAGTCGATGAATTGCACTTTTTGGCTAGAGCCCGCGATGTGGGCTTTGATCTGGAGGAGTGTCGCCAGCTAATGGATTTGCAGCGCGATCGCAGCCGCCAGAGTCTCCATGCACGCGGATTGGTGCTGGAGAAAAGCCAGCAATTGCAGTCTCGTATCGACCAGCTGATCGCCATGCAGCAAGTGCTGCAGGACATGGCCAGCCGCTGCAAGGGAGATGAGGGCCCCGACTGCGCAATCCTGGAAGATCTGGCTGGATGGCAGGAGGAAGAAGCCTTATGAGTGGTTGTGAGCACGACTCAAAAGATCCCGCAGCCGCGGTGCAAAGTAGCTGTCATGCAGCAGAGCCAGTCCCGGCCGGGAGCTGCCACACAACGTCAACTGCGGGCGACGACAGCTGCTGTGAAACCCCGGCGCGCCGAGACTATATGTTCTGGGGCAGTCTGTCGGTGGTTGCAGTGGCCTATCCCCTGGGCGCATTTTTGCGCCACGATCACGACACTGTGCTGGGTATTTTTACCGGGGGTATCTTCGAACTGTTTAATAGCATGTGGTGGGGTATTGCTATCGGGGTCGTGTTTGTAGGCATACTCGGCCGGGTGCCGCGGGACCTGGTAATGGGCATACTGGGACGCGACGGGGGCGTCAGTGGCCTTTTTCGAGCCACGCTTGCGGGTGTGTTTCTCGATTTGTGTAGCCACGGTATTTTGGCTGTAGGCATGAAATTGTACGAGCGCGGTGCCAGTGCCGGGCAGGTAATGGCGTTTCTGCTGGCCAGTCCATGGAATTCTTTCTCTCTCACCCTGATCCTGTTTGGCCTTATCGGGGTGAGCTGGACCCTGTTATTTATACTGTTGTCACTGGTGATAGGAATTATTACCGGTTGGATATTTGATGCATTGGTACATCGTGGGCAATTACCCGCCAACCCCTGGCAGGATGAACTCGGTGAGAAGCGCCCGTTGCCAGAGCTGTTGCAGGAGTTTCGCCAGAGCATAAAGTTTTCCCTGAATGGCAGCGCTGGCATCTTGCGCGAGGGTTTTGCCGGTTCGCGAGTCGTCATTCGCTGGTCGTTATTTGGCTTGATCCTCGCAGGCCTGATCCGTGCCCTGGTGCCCGAAGATTCGTTTGCCATGTGGTTTGGAGCGACCATGGGTGGGTTGTGGCTCACGCTACTGGCGACTACAGTAATCGAGGTCTGCTCCGAGGGTTCTACGCCTATTGCGGCGGACTTGATGAACCGGGCCGGTGCCCCGGGTAACAGCTTCACCTTCCTGATGGCGGGTGTCGCAACCGACTACACCGAGATCATGTCTATTCGCGATACCACCAAATCCTGGCGTATTGCACTGTTCCTGCCATTGATAACAGTACCCCAGGTGATGTTGATTGGAGCGGTGCTTAACCAGTTCTGATTCACTCGCCGGGCCTACTGGGGTAAAATGCGCGCCTTTTCACCGAACTGGTTAGCCAAATGCTCGAGATAAACCCGCTGTTGATGAAAATCAAGGACATAGATGCCCGCACTGGCGTGCTTAGGGGGTATCTTTGACTTCGATAATCGCAAGGAGCGTCTCGCTGAAGTAGAGCTGGAATTGGCCGAGCCCAGCGTCTGGGACAAGCCAGAACGTGCGCAGGAGTTGGGCCGCGAGCGGTCGTCCCTGGAAGGGATAGTCCACACCATCGAAAAACTCGAAACAGGCGGAGCCGATGCCGGCGATCTGCTGGACCTGGCCGCGGCGGAAGACGATGAAGCCACAGTGCAGGAAATCGAATCTGAGGTCGATAGCCTGATTGGTTTGCTGGAGCAATTGGAGTTTCGGCGCATGTTCAGTGGTGAGATGGACGCGAACAACGCATATCTCGACATTCAGTCTGGCTCCGGTGGCACCGAGGCGCAGGACTGGGCAGAGATGATGCTTCGTATGTATCTGCGTTGGGGCGAGGCCAAAGGCTTCAAGACGCAATTGATTGAGGCATCCGGCGGTGATGTAGCGGGAATCAAAAGTGCCACCATCAAGTTTGAGGGCGACTACGCCTTTGGTTGGCTGCGCACCGAAACCGGTGTGCATCGCTTGGTACGCAAGTCGCCATTCGATTCGGGTAACCGCAGGCACACGTCTTTTGCCTCCGTATTTGTGGCCCCGGAAATTGATGACAATATCGAGATCGATATTAATCCAGCTGACCTGCGAGTAGATACTTATCGTGCCAGTGGTGCGGGTGGGCAGCACGTTAACAAAACCGACTCAGCGGTGCGGATCACGCACAACCCCACGGGTACAGTGGTACAGTGCCAGACTGAGCGCTCGCAGCACCAGAACAGGGACAACGCGATGAAATTATTGCGCGGTAAGCTGTATGAGCTGGAAATCTTAAAGCGTAACGAAGAAAAGCAGGCCATGGAAGACAGCAAGGCAGATATTGGTTGGGGCAGTCAAATTCGTTCCTATGTATTGGATGCCTCCCGTATCAAGGATTTACGCACAGGCGTAGAAACCAGCAATACCCAGGCTGTATTGGATGGTGATATTGACCAGTTTATTGAGGCTTCGCTGAAAAGCGGGCTGTAAGTGAGAGTAAGTATGAGCGAGCAGGACAAGGCAGTAGAACCGGCGCAGGCCGAGCATTCCCAGCATGAAGAGAACAAGCTGATCGCCGAGCGGCGGGGAAAGCTGACGAAAATACGCGACCAGCGCAATCCTTTCCCCAATGACTTTCGGCGCACGGCCATGGCCGATCACCTGCAGCGAGAATATGGCGCATCGTCCAAGGAAGAGCTGGAACAGGGCAATCGTGTCTATTCGGTGGCGGGGCGTTTAATCCGCAACCGCGGCGCATTCCTGCTGATTCAGGACGGTGCCGACCAGATTCAATTGTACGTTAACCGCAAGGGGTTGGATGAGGAGGTCCTGGCGGAAATCAAGAGTTGGGATCTTGGGGATATTATTGGCGCCAGTGGTCCTATTCACAAATCCGGTAAAGGTGACCTGTATATCAATATGCAACAGGCACGCCTGTTGACCAAAGCCCTGCGTCCTCTGCCTGACAAATACCACGGCCTGGCAGACCAGGAATTGCGTTATCGCCAGCGCTATGTGGACCTGATCGTCAGCCCCGAGTCGCGTGCGGTGTTTCGTACGCGCTCGCGCATCATTGAGTTTATTCGCGACTACATGAGTAGCCTGGATTTTATGGAGGTTGAGACGCCAATGATGCAGGTGATTCCCGGCGGGGCGGCGGCCAAGCCCTTCGTCACCCATCACAATGCCCTGGATATGGACATGTACCTGCGTATCGCACCAGAGCTCTACCTGAAACGACTGGTAGTGGGCGGCTTCGAGCGCGTATTTGAAATTAATCGCAGCTTTCGTAATGAGGGGCTTTCTACCCGGCACAACCCGGAATTTACCATGTTGGAGTATTACTGGGCCTATGCCGATTATGAGGACGCCATGAATCTCACCGAGGATATGCTGCGTAAGCTGACCGAAACGGTGCTGGGCGACACGTCGGTACAGTACCAGGGCAGCACTTACGACTTCTCACAGCCGTTTCGGCGCATCAGCGTGTTCGATTCCGTCCTTCACTACAATGCTGATATCTCGGCGCAGCAACTGAGCGATGATGTTGCCGCTCGGTCGATCGCCAGGAATCTTGGCATTGAGGTCAAGGACAGTTGGGGGTTGGGCAAGGTGCAGATAGAGATATTTGAAAAGACAGTGGAACATCTACTGGACCAGCCCACTTTTATCACCGCGTATCCCACCGAAGTGTCGCCATTGGCGCGACGCAGCGATGATGATCCCTTTGTTACTGATCGCTTTGAGTTTTTTGTCGGCGGACGAGAGCTGGCCAACGGATTTTCCGAGTTGAATGATGCGGAAGACCAGGCCGAGCGTTTTCTCGCCCAGGTAGCCGAAAAAGATGCGGGCGACGAAGAAGCCATGCACTACGACCACGATTATATTCGCGCGCTGGAATACGGTTTGCCGCCGACTGCCGGGGAGGGCATTGGCATTGATCGCCTGGTGATGTTATTTACCGACTCGACCAGCATCCGGGATGTATTGCTATTTCCGCACATGCGACCTGAGTAAGGTGCTCAGTCTGGTTGCGGTAGTCAGTAGCATGTTGGGTATCGCGCATCGAATGCGCTACACTCGCTGCATAACAAGTCGCTTGAGGAAGAGCCTTTGCCCGCAATCCGATTCCCCTATATCACTATAGCTGTGCTGGCGCTGTTGCTGCAGGCCTGCGCGACTGGGCCAACAACAACAACAGCGACAGAACAGGCAGTAGCAGCCGAAGGGCAGGCCCCGGTGCCTGAGCTGACCCTTAATTTACCTGAGCAGGAGAACTGTACCTGTGTCAGCGAACAGCAAGCGGACTATACCTTTCTGGAAAAAGGCTTTAGCGCTTTGGTGACAGGGGACCATGTCGGTGCGGTACAGCATTTTCAGCGCTATCAACGATTGGAAACCTCTCCCGAGGCAGACTGGGAGTCCAGCATCGCTATCGCCTATGACAGCATGTTACCCGGCAGTCCATTTTATGACCCGGTCGCCGCCAGTAAATCCTACCGACAATTGCAGCAGCAGCAAATTCGCGAATCTGAAGTTCACACCACTATATTGATGATGCGCGACTCGCTGGCTACCTTAGCCACCATGGAGCTACAAATTGAAAAGCAGAAGCGCGACAGTGCCGTTCTTCGAGAAGAGTTGGCTAAGCGCGAAGACGCCCTCAAACGATTGCGTGATCTAGCTCTGGGTCAGAAGGGAGCAACACCGTAAAGGTCGAGCCTTCCCCGGTTTCACTCGTCACCTTGATGCTGCCCCCCATCAGTTCGCAGTAGTCCCGACAAATGGCCAACCCCAGGCCGGTGCCGCCATAATTGGCACTGGTCGAAGAATCGGCCTGCACAAATGCCTCAAACACTCGAGATTGTTGCTCTTCGGTCATGCCTATGCCGGTGTCGCGAACTCTAATCTCTATCCAGCCGGGGCGCTCAACTACCCTGCGGGCAAACACACTTATATAGCCTTGCAGGGTAAATTTACAGGCGTTGCTCAACAGGTTGGTAAAGATCTGTCGGAACTTGGCGGCATCGTTATACAAGGTTGTAAGTTCCCGCAGGTCTTCCAACTGCAGTTCATTTTTCCGGTCGCGCAGCAAGGGCGCCAGCGAGTCGCACACTTCGTGAATAATTTCTGCGGGTTGGAACGTTTCACAGTGTAGAGACATCTTGCCGGTTTCGATTTTGGAAAGGTCCAGGATGTCGTTGATCAAGCTGAGTAATTGCCGCCCGGAGCGGATGATTTTGGACAGGTCTTGTTGCATTTGCGGCCTATCCACTTCGCCCTGGTCATCGAGTTCATCGTGCAGCATTTCGCTGTAGCCGATAATGGCGTTCAGGGGAGTGCGCAGTTCATGGCTGACATTCGCCAGAAAGATACTTTTGGCGGCGTTCGCTTCATCGGCGGAGTCCTTGGCCTTGCGCACATCGTAAATGGCGTTGCGCAGTTTGTCTGACATATCGTTGAACGCATTTGCCAGGTCACCCAGTTCTCCGGTGTCGTCGATGTTGTCGATGCGGTAATTGAGGTCACCGCTGCCGATGCGCTCAGTTCCGGTCTTCAGGCGCTTCAGGGAGCTGTTGGTGTAGCGCACAAGAAAGAAACCCAATATAGAGGTGAGAAATATCGAAGCCAGAAAGCCAATTACCGTGATGCGGTCAGTTAGGGAAATGGTACGGTCGATAATTGCAGCGCGCTGCACTGCAATAAAAGCCTGGCGTTGCTCCAGTTCTTTTAACCGCTGGCTGGCTTCGAGGTAGGGCAGAGGGTCATCCACGTCCATGTCGAATTCGGAGTCGTTATAGCTACGGTAAAACTCCAGCCAACCTTCCAGTAGTTTGCCACTGCTTTGCCACAGCTGCTCATAGTGTAGTTCGGTAATGCTGTGGCTCAGTTTTCCCAGTTTTTGTATTTTGCCAATGATATTGACGATGCCATCTTCTGCTTGCTGCAGTTCAGCGTCGTCCAGCTGGTCTTCGGTGGTGTCGCGCAGAGTCGCCAGGACCAGGATTTGTTGCCGTTGATCGTCCAGCAATTGTTCTACCTCGGTAGACAGTTGCGCGGCGGACACTGAATTGCGATAGGCGAACATACTTTGGTTTCTGGCGTAGCTACCCCAGAAATGGGTGCCCACGTTGACTGCAAACAGGATCAGTATGGTTACCAGCGAGAGTGTGAGACGACGACGTAAACTCATGCGCGCGTGAGCTTCTCGATTTTGATTAACAACCCCGGAAAATCCACCGGCTTGGTGGCGAAGTCATCGCAACCTGCTGCCAGGGCATTGAGTCTATCGGCTTCCAGAGCATGGGCGGTCAACGCAATTATAGGGATGTGGCTGATGCGCTCGTCTTCCCGTGCCATCCGACAGGCGGTCCAACCATCCAGAACAGGCAAGGTCATGTCCATTAGCACCACACTGGGCTTATCACTAAGCATTAGGTTCAGGGCTTGTTGGCCGTTGCCGGCTGAAATCACTTCAAATCCGGCGCGGTTGAGCCGCCTTATCAGCATATCCCGGTTTAGTTCGTTGTCTTCCACCAGCAGTATGGGATTGGTGTTGTTCATGTTATCCCTCCTTTTATCTGGTGAACCACAATGGACTCGTCGATGCCCTTGACGTTCAGTTCCTGGCTCTCGCCGACCTGGAACTCGCCTTGCAGGCTGTGTAACGTACTGTCGGAGATCAGGATTTCCCCTCCCGCGGTCAGATCTTCGATTCGCGAGGTGACATTCATAGGGTGTCCCACGAATCCGTATTTGCTGCGCCGCTCCGAGCCGATATTTCCGGCGATGACATCACCGGTGTTCAGCGCGATACCGGTTTTCAGGGCTGGCAAGCCCTCCGCCTCGTTCAGTGCGTTAACTGCCGCCATGGCGGTTTGCATGGCCAGCGCGCAAGTTACTGCGCGGTCTGCGTCATCGTCCCTGTGTTGCGGCGCGCCGAAAACCGCGAGAATGGCGTCGCCAATAAATTCATCGATAGTGCCCTGGTGCGCCATGATGATGTCCGTCATCGCTCCCAGATAGCGGTTAAGCATGGTAACGACCTGGGCGGGGGCAAGTCGCTCGCTGAGGGTGGTAAAGCCTCGTATATCAGACATCATGATCGTTACTCTGCGCAGGTCGCCTCCCAGTTCCAGTCCCTCCGGTCGCTCGAGGATGTCGGTGACTATTTCGTCGGACAGATAGCGTCCAAAAGTGGCGCGGATGAATTTCTCGTTGCGTTCGAGCTGTTGGCGATATTGTTGCTCCTTGTCGTGCCAGCGCTTGCGCTCGATACCAGCCTTGATGCGCGCCTGCAGGATTACCGGATTGAACGGTTTGAATAAATAATCATCCGCCCCTGCTTCAATACACTCGATAATACCGTCCATGTCCTGGCTGCCGGAAATCACGATAACGGGTGTAGCGCGCCAATCCGGGTGCTCCTTGATTCGCCGCAAAACCTCACGGCCATCCATGCCAGGCATCAGCAAATCCAGCAAGACTACATCCACATCGCTCTGCTCCAGGGCCAGTAGGGCTTCCTCGCCACTGGCGGCGGTGATTACGAAATGGCCTATCCGAGAGAGGTTCCTGGCTACCAGCTCTCTATTTTCCTGCAGGTCATCCACCGCCAGGATAAAGCCTGGTTCTGACGGGATAACCCGATCATCCGTCGCGCTGTCTGCAGTTGCCACCACCTCTGCGGTATCTGCCGCGTGCACGGCTGCAAGCAGTTGCGACAGAGCGGTGTCCAGCGCCGGGCTCTGCGCGCCAATATCTTCTCTGAGCATTTCCGCATAGCCGCGGATGGCGGCTAACACGTTCATCAGGTCATGGGTGTTGTCTTTTTGTGTGGCGTCGCCCAGCATGGTCTCCAGACGGTCGGCAGCTTCGAATACCTTGGCAAAATCCTCAGTGGCCTGTTCAGGCAGATCTGCCAGCTGGGTTGACAATAACGCCCGCAACTGGGCGCTGGTTTGCAACAGTTGAACGCTCCACGCATCAGTGGCTTGGCTTATGCTTGTGGTCACGGGCCACACTTATCCTTATATTTGTTGTCGGTCTAGAGTATAACGAGGTGCGTGGAACTGTGGAAACGCGGAATTTATCACTTACAGTGACAGAAGCCATGCAAATTTGCTCACAAAGGTGCGTTTTCCCAAAAGTTTGGGTTACTATTATTGCCGAGGCTTTAGGGATTATGCTTAAAAAGGATTGGGTGCTTTGATGTTGCAACAAGTAGAAATATTTCAGGGTCTGTCATCGGAAGAACTGGCGGCATTGTCGTCCACCAGTACCAGCCGTTCATTTCCCAAGAATACGGTGGTCATTCACGAGAACGACCCGGCCGATTCCCTGTTCGTAATCGAGAGCGGTAAGGTGAAAGTCTATTGCTCCGACAAGAACGGCAAGGAATTCATCATGAATACCCAGGGAGCCGGGGATTACTTCGGTGAGCTTGCCCTGCTGGACGACTCCACCCGCTCAGCCTCGGTGCGTACCGTGGAAAAGTCGAGTTTCTGTATCATCTATAAAGAAGACTTCAATCGGGTGCTGGATGAACATCCCAACATCGGTCGCCAGTTGGTGCGCAATCTGGCCCAGCGGGTACGTAAACTAACGGCAGATGTAAAAAGCCTGGCGTTGCAGGATGTGTATGGACGCGTGGCCAATGTGCTGATGGACCTGTCTGAGGAGCGCGGCGACGGTACGTTGTACATCCCGGAAAAGCTCACACAACAGGACATCGCCGATCGCGTTGGTGCCTCTCGAGAAATGGTGGCGCGTATCCTCAAGGATCTCACCATTGGTGAGTACATTCGCTTTGAAGGACGCCATATCATTATTAATACTCGGCTGCCTGCCAAGTATTAGCCCTGGTGCTTAATGGGCTGCTTTTTTGGCAGCCCTGGAACGCATCTATATTCCCCTCCGGCTTACAGTCATCTGCAGCCGCAGCCACAGGTTGACCATACCCCCATTCGGTTGGAAGCCCACGCCCTCCTTGGGGTATGGTCAACCTCTGCCTGCTCTATTGAGGTATTCGAGTGCCATTCAGAACTGATCAGATGTAGTAAAACTATTCGTGCTTGTCGTTATTAGCCCGGATATGCATTCGCACCTGTACCTGTGGCTGCTCTATTGGGGTATTAGAGCAGTATCGAAAACGAATCAAAATCAGAAAATTGATGGTGCCTGACTGTAGTCTCTCTTTGATTTTCCTGGATGGCTGGGTTTCGGCACTTGGTTCTGCATGCCACCCGAGGGCGTGGGGTTCCAACCGAGCGGTGGCATGCAGAACCAAGGGTCGAAACTACGCTACAAAGCCAAGAGATACAGATCTAGTCGATGGAATTAACCGTTAGTCCCAAACGGCCATCAGCCAACCGGGCTGCCAATTCATCACCCACCGCCACTGAGCCAGCAGTAGTCACGACTTTCCCATTGCTGTCGGTAACGATAGCGTAGCCCCGCTGCAGGGTGCCAAGAGGACTCAAGGAATCCAGCATTTGAGCCAGATGCGCCAGGCGACTGCCTGCCTCGTGTAACTTTTGCCGCATTGCCGCTTCCAGGCGCTGCTGAAACTGACTGGTATCGCGCTGCAGTTGTTGCAGTTTTGGCACGGGTGACTGGGCCTGCAGGCGGCTTTCCAGTAGAGCCAGTTCGCCACGTCGTCGTTGTAACAGGTTTTTCTGCGCCCGCACCAGTCGTTGTTCCAGGTCATCCAGGCGTTGGGCCTGCTCCCGTAATTGGGCTCCAGGGTGTTTCAGGCGACGACGAAGATGGCCCAGTTCCGTGCTGGCATCACTGAGTTTGCGCCGGATCAGGCGCACCAGGTTGGCTTCAATCGCTTGCAGGCGCTGCTGCCATTCGCGCTGGTCGGGGCTCAGCAACTCTGCGGCAGCTGAGGGGGTGGGCGCGCGATGATCCGCCACCATGTCAGCAATGCTGAAATCTATCTCGTGGCCTACCGCGCTGACTATAGGCAGGTCGCTGGCGGCAATTGCCCGGGCTACAATTTCTTCGTTGAAGGCCCATAGATCTTCCAGTGAGCCGCCACCGCGGCCGACGATCAGCGCGTCCAATTGTACTTTGCCTTCCCGTTGCCAGCGATTGGCTCGCTCTATCGCGGCGGCAATTTGGGCCGCGGCATCATCGCCCTGTACCGCAACCGGAAGCAGGGATACGGCAATAGCCGGGCAGCGGCGGCGCAGTACCGTGAGTATGTCGTGGATGGCAGCGCCAGTGGGGGAGGTGATCACACCCAGCTGTGACACGCTTTGCGGCAGGGGTTTCTTATGCTCGGGGTTAAACAGACCTTCATCCAGCAATTTGGCTTTGAGCTGTTCAAATGCTGCCTGCAGGGCTCCGGCACCAGCGTGTTCAAGGTGTTCCACGATCAACTGGAACTCTCCGCGGCCCTCATAGAGTGATACCCGGCAACGCAATCTTATGGCGTCTCCGTTGGCAGGGGTGAACCGCACCCGCTGGTTGCGGTTGCGGAACATAGCGCAGCGCACCTGTGCAGAGCCGTCTTTCAGGGAGAAATACCAGTGGCCTGAGGAGGCGGCGACGAAATTACTGATCTCACCCTCCACCCAGACAAAGTCGAAATGGCTCTCCAATAACGTGCGAGCCTGACGGTTGAGCTGGCTGACGCTCAGGGTTGGGGGTGTGGTAGAGGTAGTAAATGGGTTGGACAAGATGGTTTCCGATGGGAACTTTTGTTTACCTGGGGTAGGCGTAAGATTTATAATTGCACGTTTAATTCAAACTCGCTAGTCGGAGATAGTCCTATGTTGCGTATCGCTCAGGAAGCACTCACCTTTGATGATGTCCTGTTAACACCCGGGTACTCAGAGGTGGTGGCAACAGATGTTTGCCTGCGCACCCAACTTACCCGCGAGATTGAGCTGAATATACCGCTGGTATCTGCGGCAATGGACACGGTCACCGAATATCGCCTGGCGATTGCCATGGCCCAGGAGGGTGGCATAGGCATCATTCACAAGAGTATGACTATCGCCGAGCAGTCCGAGCAGGTGCGCAAGGTCAAGAAGTTTGAAAGTGGCGTGGTGAAAGACCCTATTACTATCCAGCAGTCTGCCACCATTGCCGAGTTGAGAGAGCTTACCGGTGCCCATGGTATCTCGGGTGTGCCGGTACTTAATGGCAAAGATCTGGTAGGTATTGTCACCAAGCGAGATCTGCGCTTTGAGTCCGATCCGCAAAAGCTGGTATCCGCAATTATGACGCCTCGTGATCAACTGGTGACAGTCAAGGAGGGGGCCGGCTCCAGTGAGGTGCAGGGCTTATTGCACAGGCACCGTATCGAGAAAATCCTGGTGGTGAACGATGCTTTTGATCTGTGCGGCATGATTACCGTAAAAGATTTTGATAAGGCCGTTAGCTTTCCCAGTGCCTGTAAGGATTCCTATGGCCAATTGCGCGTGGGTGCATCAGTGGGTACCAGTCCGGATACGGACGATCGGGTAGAAGCGTTAATTCAGGCCGGTGTAGATACTTTGGTAGTCGATACTGCCCACGGTCACTCGCGCAATGTGATTGAGCGGGTCAAGATGATCAAGTCGACTTATCCTTCCATGCAGGTGATTGGTGGCAATATTGCGACAGCCGCCGCCGCCGTGGCACTGGCCGAAGCTGGAGTTGACGGAGTCAAGGTGGGTATCGGCCCCGGCTCTATTTGTACTACGCGCATTGTTACCGGCACCGGTGTGCCGCAGATCACAGCAATCGCCAATGTTACCGAGGCTCTCAAGAGCACCAACATTCCGGTGATCGCCGATGGTGGCGTACGCTTTTCCGGCGATGTGGCCAAGGCTCTGGTCGCCGGAGCGCATTCGGTCATGATGGGCAGTATGTTTGCTGGCACCGAAGAGGCACCTGGCGAAGTGGAGCTCTATCAGGGGCGCACGTATAAGGCCTATAGGGGCATGGGCTCCATCGGCGCCATGTCCCAGACCCAGGGGTCTTCGGATCGTTATTTCCAGGATGCCAGCAAAGGCGCGGAGAAGCTGGTGCCGGAGGGTATTGAAGGTCGTGTACCTTACAAGGGCCCCGTGGCCGCAATTGTCCAGCAACTTATGGGCGGCGTGCGGTCAGCCATGGGCTATACCGGTAGTGCTGATATGGAAACCATGCGTACGCGCCCCGAATTCGTCCGTGTTACCACTGCCGGTATGTCTGAGAGCCATGTGCACGACGTGTCGATTACCAAAGAAGCGCCGAATTACCCGGTAAGATAAATACTGAATATTTGCGGGGCCTGCGGGTCCCGCTCTGGTTTTACCTGTTGCGTTAGTGCGGCGGCGGGCCTTTAAATAGTTTTTTTATAATCAGGACAACACATGAGCGCAGATATTCATGCCCAGAAAATCCTTATTCTGGATTTCGGATCGCAATACACCCAGCTGATTGCCCGTCGAGTGCGGGAAGTGGGTGTGTACAGTGAAATTCGTGCTTTCGATGTGACCGAGGAAGAAATTCGAGATTACAAGCCGCGCGGTATCATCCTGTCCGGGGGGCCGGAGTCGGTTGTTGAGAGTGGCTCACCACGAGTGCCGACCTGCGTATTCGAGTTAGGAGTGCCGGTGCTGGGTATCTGCTATGGCATGCAAGCTATGGCCCAGCAGTTTGGTGGCAAAGTGGCTGGTTCGAATGTCAGTGAGTTCGGGTACGCCCAGATTGCGCAGGTGGGCAACGGTGGCCTGTTACATGACATACGAGATCATATCGACGACCAGGGCAATGCCCTGCTGGACGTTTGGATGAGCCACGGTGACAAGGTGGTGGAGTTGCCACCTGATTTTCACTTGATTGCAGAAACTGACAGTTGCCCAATCGCCGGTATGGCGCACCGGGAAAAACCCTTTTATGGCATCCAGTTTCATCCGGAAGTGACGCATACCTTGCAGGGAAAGCGTATTTTTGAGCATTTTGTGCTGGAGCAATGCGGCTGTGAAGTGCTGTGGACTGCCGCCAATATAGTCGAAGATGCTGTCGCGCGGGTGCGCGCAACCGTTGGCGACGACAAGGTATTGCTGGGCCTGTCCGGTGGTGTGGATTCGTCAGTAGTGGCGGCGCTGTTACACCGCGCTATTGGTGACAAACTCACTTGCGTGTTCGTCGATAACGGCCTGCTGCGCCTGCATGAAGGCGACCATGTAATGGACATGTTCGCACGCAATATGGGGGTGAAGGTCATACGTAGCGATTGCCAGGACTTATTCCTTGGTAAGCTCAAGGGGGTGTCAGATCCCGAGGCCAAGCGCAAGGTGATCGGTAATACCTTTATCGATGTATTCGACGAAGAAGCAACGAAGTTGACCGGTGTGAAATGGCTCGCGCAGGGTACAATTTATCCCGATGTTATCGAGTCTGCTGGCGGCAAAACGGGTAAAGCACACGTTATAAAGTCGCACCATAACGTGGGCGGTCTGCCGGATGATATGAGCTTTGAACTGGTTGAGCCGCTGCGTGAGCTGTTCAAGGATGAAGTACGCGAGATCGGGCTTGAGCTTGGTCTGCCCTACGATATGGTCTATCGCCATCCTTTCCCCGGGCCAGGCCTGGGTGTGCGTATTCTCGGAGAAGTGAAAAAGGAATATGCAGACCTGTTACGCCTGGCCGATGCGATTTTCATCGAAGAATTACACCGCGATGATTACTATCAAAAGACCAGTCAGGCGTTTGCCGTGTTCCTGCCGGTCAAGTCGGTTGGAGTAGTGGGTGATGGTCGTCGCTACGAATATGTGATTGCCCTGCGCGCCGTTGAGACCGTGGACTTTATGACCGCCCGCTGGGCACATTTGCCCTACGAGCTGCTGGAACGTTGCTCGAACCGCATTATCAACGAAATCTCCGGTGTGTCCCGGGTCACTTACGATATCAGCAGTAAGCCCCCCGCAACGATTGAGTGGGAGTAACTGCGGTGTCTTCCACTGCCAATGCTGAGCAATGGATGCGGCGTGCCCTGGCCTTGGCGGATCGCGCGGCGAATGAGGGTGAAGTGCCCGTTGGTGCAGTGCTGGTGCGCGATGATCAGCTAATTGGCGAAGGCTGGAACCAGGTTATCTCCGCGCAGGATCCAACTGGCCATGCTGAAATAGTAGCGTTACGTGATGCCGCATATGCCGTGGGGAATTATCGCTTGCCCGCTACCACTTTGTACGTGACTCTGGAGCCCTGCACCATGTGCGTCGGTGCGATGATTCACGCGCGTGTTGCGCATCTGGTTTTTGCTGCGAAAGAACCCAGGGCAGGCGTGGTTTGCAGTACCTGTAGTTTGCTGGATGAGCCCCGGTACAATCATAAAATCAGCTGGCGTGGTGGTGTGCTGGCCGATGACAGCAGTTCTCGTCTGCAGGCGTTTTTCCAAGCACGCCGCTAGTGCATCTGCGGAGTTATGGGCCCAGTCCCAGCCATTTTGGCGCCAGGGAAGCGCATCGTTAAAGCGCTAACAAGCCCAGATTACCAATCACGTCCGGCAAGTAATCTTCGCTGCGCAGCGGTGGCAGGGCCTTGTTATCAGGAATATCCTGCCACTGCAAAATACTGTAGTAGTGACGAATATTCTGCACGTAGGTGGCAGCCTCCAGGCCGCGCGCATAACCGTAACGGACGTTCTGGAAGTATTTGCTCTTTTGTAGCAACGGCAGTCGCTCCATTACCTCCAGCCACAAGTCTGGATCGCCTCCCTGACGATCGGTGATAACTCGCGCATCTTCCAGGTGTCCCAGACCAATATTGTAGGCTGCCAGCGCCAACCAGGTTCGGTCGGGCTCGGTAATATCATCGGGTAGGCGTCGCCTGATGTTTTTCAGGTAGCGAGCGCCGCCACGCAAGCTCTGGCCAGCGTCCAGGCGATCGCTTACGGCCATTTCCTTGGCGGTTGGCAGAGTCAGCATCATCATGCCGCGCACACCGGTAGGAGACTCGGCCTGTGGATTCCAGTGGGATTCCTGATAGGCGATCGCCGC
>JBALVO010000040.1:0-11782 GCA_036961445.1 Halioglobus sp. | reverse complement strand
AAGGCAACTTTCAGGCGCGGGTAGAGACTCTGCTGAACGGCAAATTCGTTGGAGTCGATAATAGCCAGGTGTGCCTCTCCGGCATTGACCAGTTCCAGTAATTCCATGGAGTCCACTTCAGCAATTTCCCTCCATTGCAACTCGCGGTGCCCGCCGCTTTGCAAAGCCTGCAGTGATTGCGCGTGACTGGAGCCTGCCAGTACTAAAATAGACATGCCTGCCAGGTCGTCAACGCTGCGCGGACGGAACGAACCGGCGACATAAACGACCTGGGGTGTGAGCTGGTTATAGGCGGCGGAATGGGGGTAGCTGGATTCACGCAGTCCGGTCAGGGTCAGGCCCGCGGCGGCGAAATCTGCTTCTTCACGCTGCAGTTTTTCGAAGATGCCTGCCAGGCTGAAGGCCGGTTGCATATTCAGTTTGACTCCCAGGTCCTGGGCAAGCAAGCCCGCAAGTGCGTACTCAAAGCCGGTGGGTCCGCTTTTATCCGTATAGAAAGTGGTCGGACTGTTGCGGCTCACCACCACCATCTTGCCACTGGATACTATGCTGTCCAGGGCATCGGGCCGAGCACAGCCACCGAGCAGGCTGAGCACGCTGAGCACCACAGTGGTTAATTTTATCAATCTCTTTGGCATTGCTACCATTCTAACGCTGTCCAATTCAGTGCCTACAGGCACTATTACCATGGTAATAGAGTGCATTTTCGGTTAACGAAAGGAGAAGTTATACAGTACAATACCGCCTCCTGAAAAACCCTCCTTCCGGAGTTTTCTACAGCATGCTTACCCTGCACGGTGCCTCGGCCTTGTCAGCTTTTCGTTTGGACAAGTTGGCACACAAATTTTCTGCTATTCACCCGGATATCAAGCTGCTGCACACGCAGTATGTCCATTTTGCCGCATTGCATCGTGAGCTTGCGCCGCTGCACCAGGATATTCTCACCAGCCTGCTTACCTATGGCCCTGAATTGCCAGTTGCGGAAGTTGCCTCGCTTCCCGGTTCGCAGCTACTTCTGGTGGTACCGCGTCCGGGTACGATTTCCCCCTGGTCGAGCAAGTCTACCGATATCGCTCACAACTGTGGACTGGATGAAATAGAGCGCCTGGAACGCGGCATCGCCTGGTATTTTTCGTTTCCTGTTGCGCTCACGCAGGGTCAGCGCGCCGCAGTGGAAGCCCTGGTGCATGATCGTATGACCGAGTCGGTGTTGGCGGAGTTATCCGCGGCACAGCAGTTGTTCCAGCATGCAACGCCAAAGCCGGTATCCACCGTGGATGTGCTCGGTGGTGGTCGTGACGCACTGGTGGCCGCAGATCGTTCTCTGGGCCTTGCCCTGGCCGAGGACGAGGTCGACTATCTGGTAGAGAGTTTTGCTGCTCTGGGGCGCAACCCCAATGATGTGGAATTAATGATGTTCGCCCAGGCCAATTCCGAGCATTGCCGGCATAAAATATTCAATGCCGACTGGAGTATCGATGGCAGGGAGCAGAAACATTCCTTATTCCAGATGATCCGCAACACCAATGAGCTTGGCGGCGAGGATGTGCTGTCTGCGTATTCAGATAATGCGGCGGTCGTGGCGGGGCATACGGCGGGGCGTTTTTATCCGGACCCACAATCCAGTGAATACAATTTCTCGCAGGAAAAGATTCACCTGTTGATGAAGGTGGAGACACACAACCATCCCACTGCGATCGCGCCTTTTCCCGGTGCCGGTACCGGTTCAGGTGGTGAAATACGCGACGAGGGGGCAGTGGGGCGTGGCTCCAAACCCAAGGTGGGCCTGAGCGGGTATTCCGTATCGAACCTGAATATCCCGGGTTATGTGCAGCCCTGGGAGAGTGAATACGGCAAGCCCAATCGTATCGTGTCAGCGCTGGATATTATGCTGGAGGGCCCTATCGGCGGTGCGGCTTTCAATAACGAATTTGGTCGCCCCAACCTGTGCGGGTACTTCCGTAGCTTCGAGCTGGAGACGCCCGGTACCGATGGTCGGGAAGTCCGCGGTTACCACAAGCCCATCATGATCGCCGGTGGCTACGGCAACATTCGTGCAGAACATGTGGAAAAAGGAGAGTTTCGTCCCGGTGCAAAATTGATAGCACTGGGTGGTCCCGCCATGTTGATTGGTCTGGGAGGTGGCGCCGCTTCATCCATGACCAGTGGTCAGAGCCACGAGGACCTTGATTTTGCCTCGGTACAGCGCCAGAACCCGGAAATGGAACGCCGCTGCCAGGAAGTGATCGATCGTTGTTGGCAGCTGGGCGAGGATAACCCTATCGTTTTTATCCACGATGTGGGTGCCGGTGGCTTGTCCAACGCTTTTCCTGAGTTGGTCAAAGATGCCGGTCGCGGCGGTAACTTCGAGCTGCGCAATGTTCCCAATGATGAGCCCGGTATGTCGCCTCTCGAAATATGGTGTAACGAATCCCAGGAGCGCTACGTGATGGCGGTGGAGCCGGAAGATCTGGCCCGCTTCGAGGAGATTTGCCAGCGCGAGCGCTGTCCTTTTGCGGTCGTCGGGGAGGCCACCGCAGAGATGCATCTGCAGGTAACCGATCGCGAATTTGGCAACGCACCGGTTGATTTGCCGATGTCAGTGCTATTCGGTAAGCCCCCGCGTATGCACCGAAGTATTGAGCGTCAACGAGTGGTGCACCACGCCCTACATCTCGATTGCACTGTGAAACAGGCGGTGGAGCTGGTGTTGCAGCTACCGAGTGTGGCCAGCAAGAGCTTTTTGATCACCATTGGTGATCGCACTGTCACCGGTATGGTGGCGCGTGACCAGATGGTGGGTCCCTGGCAGGTTCCGGTAGCCGACTGTGCCGTCACCACGGTTTCCTATGACTCCTTTGCCGGAGAGGCTATGGCCATGGGTGAGCGCACGCCATTGGCTCTGATCGATGGCCCCGCGTCCGGACGTATGTCTGTGGCCGAGGCCATTACCAATATTTCTGCCGCAGCTATTGCCGACATCCGCGATATCAAGTTGTCTGCCAACTGGATGTGTGCTGCCGGCTATGGCGCTGAAGATGAGGCTCTGTACGATACTGTGCGCGCGGTGGGAATGGAGTTTTGTCCGGAACTGGGAATTACTATCCCCGTGGGTAAGGACTCTATGTCCATGCGCACTACCTGGCAAGACGGTGATCAGCACAAAGCGGTGACTGCCCCCATGTCGCTTGTCGTTACGGCCTTTACACCCGTTATGGATGCGCGCCTGACGGCAACACCGCAGTTACAGCCTGAGGCAGATGCTGTCCTGATACTGCTGGATCTGGGGCGGGATGCCAATCGCATGGGCGGCTCTGCCCTGGCGCAGGCCTGCGGGCAGTTGGGTGATACGGTGCCAGACCTGGAGAATGCCGCCGACCTGAGAGCTTTTTTTACCCTGGTGCAGGAATTTTTGCTGGACGGCAAGGTACTGGCCTACCACGACCGCTCCGACGGCGGCCTGCTGGTTACTTTGCTGGAGATGGCGTTTGCCGGTCACTGCGGCCTGGATGTAGATCTGTCAGCGCTGTCCGGGGCAGCCCTGGACAAGTTGTTTAACGAAGAAGCCGGCGCTGTCTTGCAGATTGCCGAGGCTGACCTGGATGCGTTGTGGGAGCGATCGGTAGAGCTCGGTCTGGGTGAGTGTGTCCATGCCGTCGGCAAGGCTGTGCCAGGCGACGGGGTACAATTGGTCGATGGTAACGAGGTCCTGATGCAGGATTCCAGGGCCAGGTTACAACAGTTGTGGGCGCGCACCAGTTATGAAATGCAGGCCCTGCGAGACAACCCAGAGTGTGCCGCAGAGGAGTATCAGCGACATGCCGGAAATGACCCGGGCCTGTCGGCGCAATTGGGGTTCGATCCGGGCGTCGATATCTGCGCGCCCTATATTGCCACCGGAGCGCGCCCTAAGGTGGCCATTTTGCGCGAGCAAGGGGTCAACGGCCATGTGGAAATGGCGGCGGCCTTCCACCGGGCTGGATTTGCTCCCTTTGATGTTCATATGAGCGACCTGCTCAACGGGCACACTGATCTGCAAGAATTCAAGGGGTTGGTGGCCTGCGGCGGCTTTTCCTATGGCGATGTATTAGGTGCCGGGGAGGGTTGGGCCAAGAGCATACTGTTCAACCCGGCGATGCGCACCCGTTTCGGCGAGTTCTTTCAGCGTCAGGATACGTTTACCCTGGGGGTGTGTAATGGCTGTCAGATGGTTGCCACTTTGAAGGATCTTATTCCCGGTGCTGAGCATTGGCCCCGGTTTGTGCGCAATCGGTCCGAGCAGTTTGAGGCGCGATTGGCGCTGGTCAGGGTGGAATCCACGCCATCAGTGCTACTGTCGGGTATGGAGGGCTCCCATTTGCCCATCGCGGTGGCTCATGGCGAAGGCCGGGCGCAGTTTGGCGATGTGGGTGCCCAGGCCGCTTGTGCCGCCAGCAATGCGGTATCCATGCGCTATATAGAGAATGACCTCAGCGTGGCCAGTCGCTACCCGGCCAACCCGAATGGTTCACCTGATGGTATTGCCGGTCTGACCAGTGCGGACGGTCGAGCCACCATTATGATGCCTCATCCCGAGCGCGTATTTCGCACGGTGCAGCATTCCTGGGCACCCGGGGAATGGGGTGAAGACGGAGCCTGGTTGCGTTTGTTCCGCAATGCACGTCACTGGATGGGGTAAACTGATTGTTACAACTAGGCTTGTGACCGCCAGCCGTTAATTTATAATGTCGCACTTTTCGAACGGGGGCAGTTTGCGCTCCCGATTCCCGTTTTCCTGTTAGAGCAACACTATGCTTAATAAGTACCCATTGTGGAAATACCTGATTGTACTGTTTGCAGTGCTCTTGGGCCTGTTTTACGCCGCGCCCAATCTATACGCGCCAGACCCCGCCCTGCAGATTACCGGAGAAAATAGCTCACAGGTAATCGATGACAAAACCTTGAACAGGGCTTTAAAGGCATTGGAAGAGGCCGGTATTGGCCATTTTGGTGAGGAAATTGATGACCAGGGCCGCAATGCACTGGTGCGGCTGCGCGATGCTGACAAACAGCTGGTCGGCCAGGCCCGGGTCTCCCGTGCGCTGGGCGATGGCTTTATCGTTGCCCTTAATTTGGCACCCACCACGCCAGACTGGCTTAGCAACTATGGCGCCCAGCCCATGAAACTGGGCCTGGATCTTAGTGGCGGCGTACATTTCAAGCTGGAAGTGGATGTCGATGCAGCGATTGAACGGCGCATGGAATACTACGTTAACTCGACTAAACGTATCCTGCGGGAGCAGCGTATTCGCGGCTTTGTCACTCTCAATGAGCAGGGCAAAATCGAAAGTCGTTTCAAAACTGAAGAGATGCGCGAGCAGGCGCGTGCATTGATTGCCGACACCAGCCCGGAACTGGTGTTGGACAGGGTTGATGATGGCGACAGCTGGAACCTGTTGGCGACCATGTCTGAGGCGACACGCAAGGAAATTGCGGATTATTCGGTGACTCAGAACCTCACAACCCTGCGTAACCGGGTCAATGAGCTGGGCGTGTCTGAGCCACTGGTGCAGCGTCAGGGCCAGAATCGCATCGTAGTGGAATTACCGGGTATTCAGGATACGGCGGAAGCCAAGCGTATCCTGGGTAAGGTGGCTAATCTGGAGTTCCGCCTGGTGGCTAACCTGGATGCCGCGCCATCGGAGAAGCAGCGTTTTGAATACCGCAGTGCCGATAGAGCAGGTACTACCGAGTGGCTGGAACGCGATGTCATCATCACCGGTGAGCGGGTGTCCAACGCCCAGGCCAGTTTTGACCAGAATGGCCGGCCCAATGTCCAGATTAGCCTGGATAATGAGGGCGGTTCCTTGATGTCTCGCGCCACCCGTAACAATATTAAACGCCGCATGGGCGTGTTGTTTATTGAACGCAAATATCGCACTCGCTATGAAACCCAGGAAGATGGCTCGGAGGTGATCGTTAAGATCCCCTACGATGAGCGCAAACTACTCACCGCACCCGTTATACAGTCGGCCCTGGGTGCGCAGTTCCAGATTACGGGGCTCGATAGCCCGCTGGAATCTTCCGAATTGGCCCTTATGCTGCGCGCCGGCGCGTTGGCTGCACCCATTTCTTTCGTGGAAGAGCGCACGGTGGGCCCGTCTCTGGGGGCTGAAAATATTCGTATGGGGGTCAAGTCTGTGCAGTATGGACTCGCCCTGGTCGTATTGTTTATGGTTCTGTATTACCGGGTGTTTGGGGTCGCGGCTGTGATTGCGCTGTCCTGTAACCTGATCTTGCTGGTGTCTGTGATGTCGCTGATCGGTGCCACCCTGACCTTGCCCGGAATCGCCGGTATTGTATTGACGGTAGGTATGGCGGTGGATGCCAACGTGTTGATTTTCTCGCGAATACGCGAGGAGGTAGTTAATGGGCTATCGCCGCAAATGGCTATTCACTCGGGTTTTGAGCGCGCGGTAGCCACTATTTTTGATGCCAACCTCACCACATTGATTGTTGCCGTTATTCTTTATGCAGTTGGCACAGGGCCGATTAAAGGGTTTGCAGTCACGTTATCGGTGGGCATTGTGACCTCCATGTTCACGGCGATTATGGGTACGCGTGCCCTGATCAATATTTTTTATGGCGGGCGTCGCGTGCAGAAATTATCCATTGGGGGGCGTCAGTCATGAAAACCATTAATTTTATGGGGCAGCGAAAAATAGCGATGCTGTTCTCATTGACACTGTTGTTGCTCTCTATTGGCTCTCTGGCGACCAAGCAGCTCAATTGGGGACTGGATTTTACCGGTGGCACTCTGGTGGAAGTCCATTACAGCGAGACCGTCGACCTCAATGCCATTCGCGACACGCTTAATACCCAGGGCTATAGCGGGGCTATCGTGGTCAGCTTCGGTACCGATAGGGATGTCATGATCCGCTTGCCCAAAGGTTATTCCGACAGCCAGGGCGCCGAGTTACTGGGTAAGTTGCAGGGGGTATTTGCCGGATCGGTGGAATTGCGCCGTATGGAGTTCGTGGGCCCCCAGGTGGGTGACGAATTGCGCGAGCAGGGTGGCCTGGCCATGTTATTGGCCCTGGGCCTGGTAATGCTATATATCGCTTTTCGCTTCCAGTTCAAGTTTGCCGTGGGTGCCGTAGTGGCTCTGGTGCACGATGTCATCGTAACCCTGGGGTTCTTTTCCATCACCGGGATGGAATTTGACCTGACAGTACTGGCCGCGTTGCTGGCGGTAATCGGCTACTCGCTGAACGACACCATTGTAGTATCCGACCGTATTCGTGAAAACTTCCGCAAAATCCGTAAGAGTGACTCAACTGAGGTGGTCAACATCTCGTTGACCGAGACCCTGGGGCGAACCCTGGTGACCTCTTTGACCACCCTGCTGGTGTTAATGTCCCTGGCGTTGTTTGGCGGAGAAATGATTAACGGTTTTGCTATCGCCCTGATCGTGGGTGTGGCGGTAGGTACCTACTCCTCCATCTATGTGGCAGCCAATACCCTGCTGTTGATGGGTGTGAGTAAAGAAGACCTGATGATTCCGGTGCGTGAAGGGTCGGACCAGGAAGACCTGACGCCTTGAGCGCAGTGCTGCTATAATCGCGCGCCCTAGCCGACCACCACCCAGGAAATTTGCATGGAACCGATGATCAATATTGCGCTGCGCGCCGCCCGCAAGGCCGGCGAAAACATAGTGCGCGCCTCTGATGATCTCGACCGCTTTGAGGTGAAGGCGAAAGGGGTCAACAATTTCGTTACCGAAGTGGATATCAACGCCGAGCAGGAAATTATCTACCACCTGCGCAAGGCCTTTCCCGATCACGCCTTTCTGGGTGAAGAGAGCGGCCTGACAGGCAGCGAAGATGCGGAATATCGGTGGGTGATAGATCCGCTGGATGGCACCACCAACTTTATTCGCGGTATTCCTCACTACGCTGTGTCTATTGCCTGCCTGCACAAGGGTAAGCCGGAGCATGCTGTGGTGCTCGATCCGGTGCGCCAGGAGGAATTTACCGCTTCACGCGGGCGGGGCGCACAGCTCAATGGTCGCCGTATTCGAGTCAGTAAGCTGCAAAACCTGGAGGGCGCCCTGCTGGGCACGGGCATCCCATTCAAGAATCACTGCGATGACAAGCTGGAGTCTTACAGCAAGACGCTAGAAGTGTTGGCGGGGCAGTGTGCCGGAATCCGCCGCGCTGGCGCAGCGTCCCTTGATCTGGCTTATGTGGCGGCGGGTCGTCTGGACGCTTTTTGGGAAATCGGTCTGTCGCAGTGGGATATCGCCGCTGGTGTCCTGCTGGTACGCGAGGCCGGAGGGTTGGTTTCGGACATCGATGCCTCAGATAATTATCTGCAATCGGGCAATATAGTGTGTGGTAACCCCAAGTGTTTTAAAGCCGTATTGCAGGCTACCAAGCCCCTGCTCGCCTGATCGCTTTAATACCTCGCGCCAGTTGATAGCAGCCCGCTCATGGACTTGAACAATATACGCATCGTTCTGGTTAACACCAGTCACCCTGGCAACATTGGGGGGGTGGCGCGCGCCATCAAGAATATGGGTCTGTCGCGTCTCTACCTGGTCGCTCCCCGGCAGTACCCTGACGAGCAGGCCGATTGGCGCGCCGCTTCTGCGGGCGATATTCTGCAAAACGCCGTTGTCACCAACACACTCGAGGAGGCCATTGGCGATTGCCAGTTTGTCGTTGGCACCAGTGCCAGGAACAGGCGCATTCCGTGGCCGCTGCTGGATCCGCGCCAATGTGCCGAGCGCATGGGCGTGGCGTCCTCCACGGAGCAGGTTGCGGTGCTATTTGGGCGCGAGGACCGGGGGCTGACCAACGAGGAACTAAAGGTCTGCAACTTGCACCTCAATATTCCCACCTCCGATGCCTACAGCTCGCTGAATCTTGCCATGGCCGTGCAAATTGTTTGTTATGAGTTGCGTATGCTGTTATCCCAGCCGGAATTACCGCTCACTGATGACGAGCAGTGGGACACGCCATTCTCTACTCGGGACAATATGGAGCGCTTCTACACACACATGGAGCAAACCCTCGTCGATATTGAGTTCCTGGATCCTGCTGCGCCGCGTCAGCTGATGGCGCGCCTGCGCCGCTTGTATGCCCGCGTGCGTCTGGACGAAATGGAGTTGAATATCCTGCGCGGGATTATGACTGAGACGCAAAAATGGGTAAAACGCGGCCGCCGAAACGACGGTTAGACCCTGGTAATACCTGATTGATTTACTAGGTTTTATAGTTGACCAATTTACTAGGGTATTGCATACTTGTCGCTTGTATCACGAGGGCAGAATTATGCGTCTTACCACCAAAGGCAGGTATGCAGTGACCGCGATGCTGGATCTTGCATTGCACGGCGAGGGCGGTCCGGTGAGCTTGGCGGATATTTCAGGACGGCAGGATATTTCCCTGTCCTACCTCGAGCAGCTGTTTGCCAAGTTGCGTCGTAATGATCTGGTCAATAGCGTACGAGGTCCCGGTGGCGGTTACCGCTTGAGCCGCGGAGGTCACGATATTTTCGTCGCACAAATCATTGACGCGGTAAACGAGGCCGTCGATGCCACTGGCTGTGGCGGTTCCAGCGATTGCCAGCAAGGCGAGGTATGCCTGACACATCATCTGTGGTGTGACCTGAGTAATCAAATTCACGGATTTCTAAGTAATATTAGCCTGGCCAACCTGGTAGACAGGCGGGAAGTTCAGCATATATCCGCGCGACAGGATGGGCGCAGTTTGCAGAGCTCAGTGCTGGCGCTGACTGAGGTCGGATGACCCACATGGATTCACGGAGCAATAACTGAATGCAAAAACCGATTTATTTTGACTATCTGGCAACGACCCCTTGTGACCCTCGGGTGGTCGAGAAGATGGTGCATTGCCTGTCTATGGAAGGGAATTTTGGCAACCCCGCCTCTCGCTCCCATGTCTATGGCTGGAAAGCGGAAGAGGCGGTAGAGAATGCTCGGCGCCAGCTGGCCGACTTGATCCATGCCGACCCCCGGGAGATTGTGTGGACCTCTGGCGCTACCGAGTCAGACAATCTGGCTATCAAGGGCGTGGCGCACTTTTATCACAAAAAAGGCAAGCACATTGTCACCTCCAAAATTGAACACAAGGCGGTGCTCGATACCTGCCGCCAGTTGGAGCGTGAAGGGTTTGAAGTTACCTACCTGGATCCCTCCAGCGCTGGCCTGATAAGCCCTGAAGCGGTTGCCGCTGCCCTGCGCGATGACACTATCTTGGTGAGTATCATGCATGCCAATAATGAGATTGGTACGGTAAACGATATTGCGGGAATAGGTGAAGTGACGCGCAACGCCGGCGTTTTGTTCCATGTGGACGCCGCCCAGAGTGCCGGCAAAATTGCAATTGATATGGAGCAGATGAAGGTAGATCTGCTGTCCATGTCGGGCCACAAAATGTACGGCCCGAAAGGTATTGGTGCGTTGTATGTGCGGCGCAAGCCCCGAGTACGACTGGAGGCCCAGATGCATGGTGGTGGACATGAGCGTGGTATGCGTTCGGGTACCCTGGCAACTCACCAGATCGTTGGCATGGGTGAGGCCGCTCACATTGGCAAAGAGGGTATGGCCGAAGAAGCGGTGCGCCTCAATGCCCTGCGTCAGCGATTTTGGGACGGTATCAAGGACATCGAAGAAGTACATATTAACGGCGATAGGGATCAGCGTTTGCCCGGTGCGATCAATGTAAGCATTGCCTTTGTAGAAGGTGAATCGCTGATTATGTCGTTGAAAGACCTGGCGGTATCCAGCGGTTCGGCCTGCACCTCGGCCAGCCTGGAGCCGTCTTATGTGCTGCGGGCACTGGGTCTTAATGACGAATTGGCCCACAGTTCCCTGCGCTTCAGCTTCGGACGCTTTACCACGGAAGAAGACGTGGATGCAGCACTGGTGCAGCTGCGTACAGCGGTAGACAAATTACGAGAGCTATCCCCTTTGTGGGATATGTACCAGGATGGCGTTGACCTCAATAGCATTGAATGGGCAGCGCACTAAACTACGGCGGAGGAAGGTAAAATGGCTTATAGCGACAAGGTACTGGATCATTACGAAAACCCCCGCAATGTGGGCAAACTCGATGCTGGCGACGACAGCGTCGGTACTGGCATGGTAGGTGCACCTGCTTGCGGCGATGTAATGCGCCTGCAGATAAAGGTCAATGCCGAGGGCATCATCGAAGATGCCAAGTTTAAGACCTACGGCTGCGGTTCAGCGATTGCTTCGAGTTCGTTATTGACCGAGTGGGTCAAGGGTAAGAACCTGGACGAGGCGGAGCAGATTCGCAACACAGAAATCGCCGAAGAGTTGGCATTACCTCCAGTGAAAATTCACTGCTCGGTACTTGCTGAGGATGCAATTAAGGCGGCGGTTAAGGACCTGCGCGAAAAACGGAGCCAGGGCTAATATGAGCGTTACCCTGACAGAAGCCGCCGCCAAACATGTAGCGGGGCAGCTGACTAGCCGTGGCAAGGGCTTGGGTATTCGCCTGGGCATCACCACTTCTGGATGTTCCGGTATGGCCTATGTGCTGGAGTTTGTGGATGAGCTGTCTGCGGACGACGAGGTGTTTGAAGAACACGGTGTAAGAGTATTCATCGACCCCAAGAGTATGGTCTATCTCGATGGAACCGAACTGGACTTTGTGCGCGAAGGCCTCAACGAAGGTCTGCAGTTCCGCAACCCCAATGTTTCTGCTGAATGTGGTTGCGGGGAGAGCTTCACCGTATAGCTACGGCGGTGCTA
>JBALVO010000039.1:0-31257 GCA_036961445.1 Halioglobus sp. | reverse complement strand
CGCATTGCTGCATCAGCTGATAGCCGATACCCAATGGCAGCAGGAAGACATTACACTCTTTGGCAAAACCCACGCACAACCCAGGTTGATCGCCTGGCATGGCGACAAGGAAGCACGCTATACCTATTCAGGAATCAGCCATGAGCCCCTGCCCTGGACTGAGCAACTGCAAAAAATAAGGCTGCTGGTGCAGGACGCCAGCGGCCATCAGTTCAATAGCGTTCTGCTCAACTACTATCGCGATCAGAATGACTCAATGGGCCTGCATGCGGACGACGAACCAGAGCTGGGGCCGGAGCCCGCGATAGCCTCCCTTAGTCTAGGCGAGGAACGGATTCTGTACTTTAAACACAAGTTCCGACGAGACCTGTCCACCGTTAACCTGCCGCTGCCCTCCAGTAGCCTCCTGCTGATGCGAGGCGCTACCCAGCGCAACTGGAAACATGGGTTGCGCAAGTTACGCAGACCCTGCGGTCCGCGCGTCAACCTCACCTTCCGTCTGGTCCTGGCCAGCCCATGAACCGGCCAGATACCACCGCCTACAGCTGAAATACCCGACCGGGGCTGAGGATACCTTTAGGATCCAGCGCGTTTTTCAGGGTTTTCATCAACGCGATTTCATCCTCACTTCTTGAATGATGCAAGTAATCCACTTTATCAAGTCCAATACCGTGCTCGGCTGACACAGACCCGTCAAATCGACTCACCTGCTGGTAAACGATGTCCATTACCGTTTTTTCCCGCGCCGGCGTATCAGGACCTACTGAGATCACCAGGTGGATGTTGCTATCGCCCAAGTGGCCAAAGGTGACGATTCGTGCATCGCCAGGCCATTTTTCCTCGAGCTTATCCCGCACAATACCGACATATTTATCCAGATCCTGAATAGGAATACTGATATCAAATCCAACCAACGGCACCATCTGCTGCAGCAGGGTTTCTATATCGTCACGAATCGCCCACATCTCTGCGCTTTGTTTCTCGCTCTGCGCGATAGCCGCATCAATTATCAGCTCCGATTCAAATGCGCTTTCCAGAACTGCTTCAAAGCGCGCCTTGTCTGACACCTGATCCGCACCACAACTCTCCACCAAAATATAGAACGGGTATTCATTAGCCAACGGCAGCGCTCTATCGGGGTGGGCATCCGTGATCAACTTATAATAACTATGCCACAGCACTTCATACGAATTAAGCGTGCCGCCCAATGCAGATCCCAGGGTTTTAAGCAGGGTTGGAATTTTACCAAACTCGTCTACCGCAACCAAAGCGGTAGACTTACTCGCCAGCGCTGAACGCAATCGCAATACCACGCGCGTGACAATACCCAACGTGCCTTCTGACCCAATAAACAACTGCTTCAGATCGTAACCCGCGTTGTTTTTCAACATCCGATTCATCGACGATATGACTGTACCATCAGCCAAAACAGCCTCCAGCCCGAGCACCTGCTCGCGCATCATGCCGTAGCGTAAAACTTCGTTACCACCGGCATTAGTGGCGACCGCACCGCCTACCTGGGCAGAACCTCTGGCACCGAAATCAATTGGAAATAAAAGACTATTCTCAGCTGCAACTTCCTGAATGGTTTGCAGTGGCACCCCCGCCTCCACTGTCATGGTGCAACCGGCTGAATCAATATTTTCGATACTTTTCATTCGTTCCAGGGAGATCAACAGCTGATCGGAACTTGCGCAGACAGCATTTACCAGCCCGGTACCGCCACCGACAGGAATCACCACCTGGTCATGGCGATGACAGATCTTCATCACCCGGGACAGTTGCTCAGTAGAGGTCGGGCGGATAATAGCCATGGCGGTATTGGGAGTGGGATCCACCCATGAGGTTGGACGAGAACTAACATCACTACCGCGCAGTAAGCCACCATCACCAACGACACGGTGGATTTCATCCAATATTATCGACATTTGATTTCTCCTGGTAATTCAGGCGTCCAAGGTGTGGGGATTTATAGCCGTAATCTACGGTCGGACAATATTATCGACTGTAGTACCCCAGACACCAAACTGGCGCGAGCGAGCGATTTTTTCCAGTGTGTGGTACTCAAAAGGTGCATCAGGCAGCGCTACCGCCCAACCCTTTTGCAACAGGTAGGCGCTGAGGTCTTCGCCGTCATCGAAATGCGAGGCCTCAACACGGCAGCGACCCGCCAGGCTGCGATCGTCGTTCCTGCCCAATATTTCACAACGCACAAAACCGTCAATTTTAAAATTCAGTGCTATGACCGCCCGTGAACCACACACCGGCGGGTTTCGATTCCTGCTACAAGTGTGATTAGTCTCGGGAATATAGATGCCATACAAGTGCACCGTTTTCCCCTTTATGCGCAGGCTGCCGTCTTCGTTGACAGCGGCATAGCTGGAAATTTCAGTAGCAGCGAACGGCGCTGAACACAGCACTAAACACGCCAATAAAATACCAGGCCAACAGTAAATCTGTATTCTTCTTTTCATAGGCCAACTATAGAAGGATTACCACTGCCCAACAAGCCGCACTGGCGCTACCTCTCACAACAATGGCCCCAGCATGGCGACTGTGTTGTAACGCAAACTGCGGAGCCTGGACCACCCAGCTACCTCCTTCTTCGTGATCTGTTTGGCGCTGTCGATGTAGCTCTGCTGGCGCTGGCGCACCGCCTGGGATAATTGTGGATCATAGAATAAAATATTATTTTCGAAATTGAGGTCGAAGCTACGCCGGTCCATGTTGGCAGAGCCCATCAGGGTAATCTCACCATCAAGTGTCAGAGTTTTACTGTGCAGTAATCCTCCCACGTACTCCCGAATATCCACGCCCGCTGCTAACAGACCTGCATAATAACTGCGACTGGCGGCCGCCACTTCTTTTGAATCGTTCTTCGCTGGCAGAATAAGCGTTGTAGCTACGCCACGGTAAGCGGCCGCGCACAGCGCAGCCTGCATGGATTCGTTGGGAACATAGTAAGGGGTGGAAATAACCAGCTCACTGCGTGCACTATAAATAATGGACTCGAACAATTCCGGCATAGCTGACTTACGCAATGTCGGGCCGCTGGCAACCACCTGCGCAATAACTCCCGCGTCAGCAATGGGTTGGGATTCAGGCCTGCTCAAGCTTATCTCTTCACCCACATAGGTCATCCAGTCGGTAGCAAAAAGCACCTGGTTTTGATGTGCGACAGGACCCTCCAAGCGCACAACCGAATCCACCCAGGGGCCGTATTTTGCCTTCACCAGAAATTCCGGGTCCGCACAATTCTGGCTGCCGCAAAAAGTAATGCCCCCGTCAATCACCAGGATTTTGCGGTGATTACGCAGATCTATGCGCCCTTCCAGTGGACGTAGTAGCGGATTCGTCAGTGGCAGCGCTACCGCGGTCTGCACACCCGCTTCACCCATCTGGCGCCACAACTCGGATTTCAGCAACACGCGCGAACCCAGACCGTCTACCATCACGCGGCAGATCACGCCACGACTGGCGGCACGCATAAGCGCTACGGCCATCTTGCTACCATTGTTATCGGTCAACCAGATATAGAACAGGACATTAACCTGCTCAGTGGCGGCATCGATATCCGCCACCATCGCGTCGATTGTAGAATTGGAATCCACCATCAAAGTCGCGCGATTACCTGCCACCGGCGCAAAGCCGCTAATAGAACTACCCACGCGAAAAAGATGCCTATGCTGCGCAGGTACTTGTACGGCCTCACCTCCCGCTACCTCAATGGCCGCCCCTGGCAACTGCGGCAGCTGGCTCAATGCCTCGCTCATGGCTTTGATATTACGGCGCCCGATGTTGGTCTCGCCCAACAACAGGTAGGCAACAACACCCACAATGGGCAGCGCACCCACGACAGCAACCCAGGCGATACGCGAGGTTGGTTGACGGTTGGGTAGCCACAGAATGCGCACAATCACCGCTGCCACGGCCACCCAGTGTATTATCAGTAAGAAACTGCCTGCACTCATCGGCTTAGCTTGCACCATAGCAACCAACGCATCAAGACCGCAGTGGCGTCGGCAGCCATCGCCCTGCCTCACTACTGTGCAGGCATCCAGCCATTTGGGAACACCATGCGCCAGATCAACAAAACAACACCAACGCCGGTAGCACAGCGACCGAATTCGTTGTAGAGTCATTTTTGCCGATGAAACATTTCGCCATCTAACTTCTACACAACATCGATGTGGTGGCAGTATCGACTGACACTACTCGAATTAATCTTGTTTCACAGATTGAAGCGGAGACGAAACATGTCCAAAAAAACACTTTTTCTGGGACTGGCACTGTCAGCCGGCTTGCTCGCTACCGGGGTATCAGCAGCCGCAATTAGCGGCAAGTCCGACCTCACCTGCGCTACCATTGACGTGGTCGGGTGCACCAGTAGCGCCTGCACGCGAGGGCAGGCAACTACTTTTGACCTGCCTACCTTCATGTTCGTGGATGTTGAACGCCGGGTGGTATACGCTGAGAACGAAAGCGGCGAAGAAGTCGTTTCTCCTATCAAGAATTTCGAAGTAACGGAGAACGCTATTGTTCTGCAAGGTCTGGAAGATCACCGTGGCTGGACCGCGGGAATTGACCGCAAGAGCGGTGGCCTGACGCTGAGTTCGACGGGTGCGGACGTCAGCTTTATAATTTTCGGTAACTGTACCGAACGCTAAGGAGGATTCGAAATGTTAAGCACAAACAAGTTCATGAGTGGCGCAGCCTGCGCCGTATTGATTGCCACTGCACTTACCGTCAGCGTTCCTACTCAAGCGGGCAACACGGGAGCCTTTGTGGGTGGCATGCTGACCAGTAGAGTTCTGGGTAATATGCATCAACGCACTGAAGCCGAGCAACAACAGGCCTATTATGCGCAACAATCGGCACAGCAAAGACCCGTGCAACAAGCGGCACCGACCTCCACGACACAGAGCACGGAGCAAAAGCTGAAGGAGTTAGATAAACTGGCGGCTGGTGGTTATATTACGCCCGCAGAATACAAGGCCAAGAAGCAGTCTATTATTGACGCCATGTAGCCCGCTTTTTGCTTGAGGTGGCGCGTTTCGCTGAGCCCCCGTGAACCATCCAGCATTTCCTGGATCAAGCAATATGACCGCCACAGGATGACGCTTCAGTTATGAAAATTCTCGCCATCTTCATTGCCATGCTTACCCTGACCGGGTGTCCGAATACATCCTATTTCGAGCCTAGTCCAATCTCCCAGCCCGGTAAAGCCATGGTCTACGTCTATCGCCCAGAGGCGACTAACCCCGGTAAAAAACCGCTGCGTCTAAGCTACCCAGAGGTGACGGTGGATGGCCAGAGCGCTGGCTTTTTAAAGTACAACGACTACCTGGCGCTGGAAGTTGAACCGGGCAAGAGGGAGCTGGTGGTAACCGGCCTCACCAGGGATGCCAAATGGGAGCCCAAGGATCGCAGTTACACATTGGACGTGGCAGCCGGTAACAGCTACTTCATGCGATTTATGGTGGAGTTCGATACAGCAAAGATGAGTCTAGGCACGTTCAGCGGTCAGTATATTATCACCTTCTACCCAGTAGATGAGGTAGACGCCCAGTATGAAATCCGCCATACATCCCACAGCACGGGGGAGTAAATTAGCGTTTTTGTTAACCTGATATGGACACTGGTTAATCCTGCCCCACACTGGTAGCATCACTAGCCCACGTCTAATACGGCGGCGATAATGATGTTTGACCGAAATAAGAGCAAGCAGGCAACCCCAGCACTATCAAGCCCTGTGACCACACAATCCCCCCCTGTACCTGTTCCCCCAGCGACTGCGAGGAGTGCCGCAATGATAGGACCCAGCATTAAAATTAGAGGCGAAGTAACCGGCGATGAAGACCTGATTATCCTCGGTACGGTGGACGGCACTATAGAACTGAAGGATCACGAGGTATCCGTGGGCCAATCAGGCCGGGTCTCTGCTGACATCAAGGCAAAAGTGATAAAAATCGAAGGTGAGGTCACTGGCGATATCGCAGGTGGCGAGAAGGTCGTGATATCAAAGTCCGGGAATGTAAGGGGCAATATCGTAGCACCACGGGTCACACTTGAAGACGGCGCCATTTTCAAAGGTAGTATCGATATGGATCCGGGCGACGCGTCATCCAGTAAAGTTTCATCTACCCCACAACATTCAGCCAACTCGCCCTCCCCCGCCAGCTCAGCACCTGGCCTGGACCTGAAAAGCGGTTGATGGCAACCTCGCTTTATCGGCGGATTGCGCCCTAACCTGACGCGAGCCGCCATGCTGACCAATGAACGAAGTGCGCCCCTGTCGACTCAGCCTTCAAAGCTGTTACCGTCGCTGTTCGAACACATAGACGAAGACGAGCGTTTGACGATTCTGGATGTGGGTCCGGCGCAGCAGGCAACCGTGGACTTTTTCTCTCGCTATCGCTGTCAGTTGCACGTTGCAGATCTATTTTCTGAGCTCCCTATCAATGCCCCCATTGCGGATACCGATCCAACACTGGCACAACAATTTGAGCAGACACTAAGCTTTCCCGAAGACACACAATTTGATATCTGTCTGTTCTGGGACTTGTTCAATTTCATGAGTAGCGAGGCGATAGCCGCTTTTCTAAATGCGCTGCGACCCTACCTTCATACCCAGAGCGTGGCACACGGCTTCGCGGTGCACAATCTCAAAACTCCACAGAGCAACCTCTTGTATAGCATCCAGTCTCCGGACTTACTCGGTATGAAAACGAGACTATCCGCGCTGCCTGGCTACGCCCCACACAATCAGAGCCAGTTAAAGACACTACTGGACTGCTTCAGCTTCGAACGCAGTGTGCTATTGGCCGACAGCAGACTGGAGCTGCTACTGCGCGCCCGTGGCTAGCCTACACACCAGCTTTGACACACAACACGTCCTCCATAATCAGATACTGCAAATCTGATCCGAAAAACATATTCAGCGCGTCGTCCGGCGTACATACCACTGGCTCGCCACGGCGATTTAGCGAGGTATTTAGCACCACCCCATTACCCGTGAGCTTTTCCAGCTCTTCCATTAATGCATAATAGCGCGGATTGAACTCCCGCTGCAGCGCCTGCCCCCGCGCTGTGCCATCTTCATGCACCACCTCTGGAACCCGGCTCTTCCACTGCTCATTGACCTCAAAAGTAAAGGTCATGAACGGCGCCGGATGATCCACCTTGAACATTTCTTTGCTAACCCGGTCCAGCATACTCGGACAAAAAGGCCGCCATCGCTCGCGAAATTTTATTTGCTCATTAATGCGGTCAGCAACACCGGCCACACTGGGGCAGCCAAGAATACTGCGCCCGCCCAGTGCCCGCGGCCCAAACTCCATGCGCCCCTGGAACCACGCCACCGGATTTCCGTCTGCCAGAATTTTGGCGATTCGCCGGGGCACGTCATCAATAACGGTAAAGTCCGGTTTACCCGGGTGCGACTCACAGCACGCTATAACTTGCTCGTTACTAAAAGATGGCCCCAGATAGACATGCTGCATTGCTGCAACCGGCACACCGCGTTGTTCCGAGGCGTAGGAAGCCGCTCCCACGGCGGTGCCGGAATCACCGGACGCGGGCTGCACAAACAGTTGCTTGACCTCAGGGCGTGCGATGATCTTCTGGTTTAGCTTTACATTGAGCGCACCACCGCCAGAGAAAGCGAGCAAGCCAGTCTCGGCGATAATATCTCCCAGAAAGTAATCCATAAGCTGCAGACTGATTTGCTCATATAACTGCTGCATCGCCGCCGCATAATGAATATAGGGCTCATCAGCAACATCACCCTGACGCCTGGGCCCCAGCCACTTTACGAGCTGCGGGGAAAAATAAAACCCTTTGCCAGCTTCTTTATAGCGCCGCAGGCCAACAACATTAGCCAGCCGGGTATTTACCTCGAACTTGCCATCACCAAATTTCGCCAACCGCGACAAGTCATATCTGTCGGGGTCACCATAGGGTGCCATGCCCATGACCTTGTACTCACCGTCCAGCATCTCAAAACCCAGGTACTCAGTCATCGCCCCATACAGGCCGCCCAGCGAATCGGGATCATAGAATTCCTTGATCTTGTGGATTTTTCCGTTTTCGCCATAGCCGAAGAACGTCGTGGCGTACTCCCCTTTGCCATCGATACCCATAATTGCGGTTTTTTCAGTAAATCCACTCAGGTGATAGCAACTCGAGGCATGCGCCAGGTGGTGCTCAACGGGTTCGAACTCCAGGCCATCCCAGTCAAAGCCGAGGCCTTCCAGCATTGCGCGAATATTGGCGACATAACGTCGATAACGTCGATTGCCGTTGAACAGCGCATCGAGCGCGCGATCCGGCGCATACCAATAGCGTTTTGCATAATGCCACCGGGCTGGGGAGGTAATGCCAATGGGCGCAAACGGCACGGCGACCACATCGACATCCGCTGGCTGGATACCAGCTTGCGTCAAGCAGAACTTCGTGGCCTCAACGGGCAGTGTATTTTTGGCATGTTTATCACGAATGAAACGTTCTTCTTCAGCGGCAGCCACCAAGGTACCGTCGACATAGACTGCCGCTGACGAGTCGTGACTAAGTGCACCGGATAACCCTAGAACAATAAGTGACATCGCTTCAGGTCGAGCAGTGAGGATTATTCATAATGACGGTATACATCATTGCCTGGCAACTCTCGCCTATACCCACTATCGGATCACAGCACGCTATTTCCAGCCAACCATTAAAAGTGATAAGTGAGCTCAACCATAACAGCATAAGGGTCATCGTTTTCTCCAACCACACGGCCACGGCTGGGCTCGCCATTACCGGTATCGACAGAAGCTTTGCCTATGTTGAAGACATTAGCATTCAGATCAACACTGCGCTCCGCGCTCAGGTTATAGCTAAGACCTGCACCAACACCCCATATTTCGTCCAGGCGTATGGAAAACGTGCGATCCTCATCATCGACCGCCTTTGACAGATACATGGCGCCCACTTTGTAAGTCAATCGCTCGTTAACGGGGAACCCGGCCCCCACCATGACCGCCCAGAGATCGTTATAGATAGACGGCGCACTGACATTCAAGTCATTACCATTAAGCTCAACATTACTTACCGAGAAATCGGAGAACTTCATCCACATGCCATCGACCGTGAAGTAATTTCCTGATTCAAATTCATGGTACATCCCCGCCAAGACCCTCTGAGGCAGCGTATTGGTCAACTCAACGTTAACGTTTTTTATACCGAGTTCCTTAGCCACTTCATCAAAAACAGGCCCCAGTTTGCGCAGGCGCACATTACCTTCCAGATCGGCATCGGAATCGCTGGTCCAGGCAATACCAGCGCGGGTACGCTGAGTAAATTCATAGAGCATCGAAAGCGTGACATTAATACCTACACCATCCAAATCCGAGCTTATCTTGCCGTCGGTTTCGCCCAGGGGCTGGGGAATCTTCACCTCACTGGTCTCCGATGTGTAGTTGATGCCCAAACCCGCCCCGAAAGACAACTTGTCATTAAAACGATAGGCGATCGCTGGAGTCAATGCGACATAGACCAGTGAAAAGTCCACCGTTTCATAACGACCGGACCAGTCGCTTCCATAGTTTGAACCAAAACCGCTTGGTATGGTTAGGGAAATTCCCGCATGCCATCTGTCATTCAGCTGGCGCACGTAATACAAGGAAGGGATAACCATGGGATCAGTACCCAGGTTCGGGTCACCACCGGGAACCGCGGTCTTACTCTCATCGACATCAAAGCTGGCCAGCGATGAAGCGACCATCGTCTGAATGGTGACATTGGTACCCTCCAATCGCGACATACCGGCCGGCGCAGCAAACGCGGACTCGGCAGTATCAGCCACGGCGACAATACCCGACATTGCAGGTGAACCCGCCAGCAGCGCCGGTGCGCTAATAAGGGACACAACACTGGCAAACAGTGCCAATGCGAACTTGTGATTCTTTCGTGTCGTTTTCATTTAGTCAAACCTGTAAAACATGCCAATAGAAACCAGCCCGAAACTGGAATCATAAAAATTAATAGTGCTGTCACCATCGTAATAGGAGGCCGACGCATTGGCTGTCCAGTTTTCCAGACCGAACGGCTTGGCATAAAAACCAGTAATCGACCCGCCTATTGTTTCCACTTCACGGGTGTCGCCATAGATCGGATTGTCTGTATCGGACTCAAGGTCCTGATAGAACACATTGGTAACGAAACGCCAGCGATCGCGTTTATATGAGTACTTTAGCTGTGCAGCCATACCATCCTCGGCCATGGCATCACCATCGAGGTCAAAGTCGAGGTAGCCGATGCTGGGAACCAGACTATGATGTTCGTTAATCTCCCACTCGTAGTACAAATCAATGCGGTTATACCTTCCCTCACGTCGCAACAGCCTCTGGTCAGCCCGACTCAAGTCCAGGGCCACTCCACTTTCTTCGTCATCAATCTCAATTTCCTTGGACGACCAGGAAAAATCAAAGGATGAACCCATAATGTCTCCCCAGGTAATATTAATACCTGAGGTGGTCCTTTCGGTGTCGCCCCGCGCAGAGTCGACCACATAAGGATCTTTCCACACATCAGTTGCCAACGAGGATGCCGAGAGGGATATATCGACAGTACCGATGTCCGCAATATACTGGCGAACGCCCAAATGTGTCTCAAGGGTAGTGGCGGAGTCGAAGCTAATATAATCCGCTGACTGGTTCCCAAGGTATACCTGAGTGAAAGTGTCTCCCAAGGTATATGCCAGTTCGAACTGAAGTACAGGCATCACGATATCTTCGCTACCCGGACTGTCCTCCAGGCTGGAAATCGTATCATCACCCAGATCGATGGAGCTAATCCCGGCCAGCATATTGCTATCGGAACTGCCCGCACCAACACCCAGGTTTAGATGGCCGCTCCAGCCTGATTCTTCAGGTATTACTGGTACCGCATGCGCCACCGCAGTTGCCAGCGCAAGGACTGCCAGCAGCAGTTGGGGGGCTTTGTGTGCATTCATTGGCTTTTCCACAGCTTCATCATCCATAGCGAGTGTTCAGGGTTGGAGAAAATTCCAAAGATCAATTGCTAACGTCTGTCGCAACCGCTTGCAATTAGCCCCGGTAAATTAGTTCAGGCTATTTTACTGTGCTTTTTAGCAACGTGTTTGATCTACGTCAGAAATATTACCCTTCTTTATGTGCAGTACTCACTTTTACCGGCGCGAGCGCGGCGCAATGAGCGGCGCATTGTGCCCGGATACTCTATAATCATCCGCATGAAGACCCTGCACCTGATAATGCAAATGGCAGCGCCGACTTTGGTGCTGCTGTACTGCCTGCCCAGCCTCGCTGCTACCGTTTATCGAACAGTAGATGACAAGGGCGTAGTCAGCTTTACCGATATCAAGCCCAATAGTGACAATGTAGTGGATACCCTGATTATTGATGCCCAGGCACCACAGCTGAGCGAGATCGAGCAGCAACGCCTGACAGAAATGCGCGAGACTACCGATCGTATGGCCTCTGACCGTATGGCCAGAGAGAAACACCGGGCGGAAATACGCAAATTGCAGTCCGAAACCCAGCCGCAATACCAGTCACCGTACGAATACCAACAGAACTATAACCCCGGGTTTATCGGTTACACGTCCGGATACTCTTCATCGCGATACACAAACCCTTACAACTATCCCCGACGCAACTCGTGGCGACGCAAGCACAACTCCCGACCAGAGCATCCTATTGCGGGCCATCCAGGCCCGGGTCGCCCTGGTGCTGATTACCCGGGCACCAGGCCGCCGCTGCGCCTACCTGCGCAAAGCAGCAGTGCCGCGATTCGCACCACACTACCTGGCAATAACTATCCCGCATCGTTAATACGCAAGAGTTACGACCCTAAAGTCAGGGCCGCTATAGGCAATTAGCTCGCACCTGCACTCACCCCATAACCCGGAATTAATATGCTGCAAATAGGCCAGTTCAATACGCTCAGTGTGATAGACACCCGAGCCAATGGTGTCGTGCTCGACGGTGGTGAGTCCCGTCAGGTATTTATGCCCGTCAAAGAGGACCAGGCGAGCTACCGTGTCGGCGAAGAGGTGATCGTTTTTATCTATCTCGATTCCGAGGGTCGCTTCGCTGCCACCACAGAACAACCTTTAGCAGAGCTGGGCAAGGTCGCGTGGCTGGAGGTGGCGGACGTTAACCAGACCGGCGCTTTTGTAGACTGGGGACTACCCAAGGATCTTTTTATTCCTTTTGCCGAGCAGCAACACGACTTGCGCAAGGGGCAAAAAACCCTGGTTAAAGTTTATCTGGATAACCAGAATCGTCTGGCCGGCACCACCCGCATTGATCACTGGATTAAAGACGATGCCAGCGCTCTGCAGGTGGGCGAAAAAGTGTCATTGATCATTGCCGACAGAACCGAGTTGGGTTTCAAGGCTATCATCAACCATACGTCCTGGGGCCTGCTATTCAGCAACGAATTATTTCAACCTGTGCGCAAGGGACAGGTTATCGACGGCTATGTAAAACAGATTCGCGCCGACAACAAGGTTGACCTGACACTGGCCAAACCCGGCTTCAGCAAAGGCAAGATCGATCCAGTGGCACAGCGCATTATCCAGGAACTTCAGGCGAATGACGGGCGCCTGCTACTCACCGATAAAAGCCCGCCCGCAGAGATTTACGCGGTATTTGGCGTGAGTAAAAAAGTGTTCAAACAGGCGATCGGCGCACTGTACAAACAGCGCCGAATCAGCCTCGATGGCGACAGCATCAGCCTGATTGAATAACAACCACAGGGGCATCACTTTAGCGGCATGGACTTACTTTGCTTGATGGCCATAAGGCTGAAATTTGATTCCATATTTTTCACGCCGGGAAACTTCAGTATGCGCTGCATGGACAACTCCGAAAAGTGGTCCATGCTGTAGGCCACCACCTTCAGCAGAAAATCTGCGCTACCACTCATGGCGTGACACTCGACAATATGTTCTTCAGCCTCCACCCGGGTAAGAAAATCGCGTTGTTTTTTGTCATCCTGTTTATCCAGTGACACCTGCACAAACGCGGTGACCTGCAAACCCAGCTGACGCTGGTCCAGGTTGGCGGTGTAACCCCGGATAAGACCACTTTCCTCCAAGCGCTTGACCCGCCGAAAGCAGGGAGACTCGGACAACCCGACCCGCTCCGCCAACTCCACATTGGAGATACGACCCTCTGTCTGCAGAACATGCAGAATCTCTCTTTCTTTTCTGTCCAGCTTCATGGCAAGAAAACACCCCTTTATTGATAAAATTGGATGGAACACACCTACGTATAGCATAATTACAGGATGAAAAAGAGAATAATTCCGTCGCCAGAGCGCTATGCTGTGCGTCCCTGGCGTTATTGAGAGGCGCCACCGTAATAACCTGCGTTGAGGAGCACAAAAATGGCAGATTTGTTTGACAACCCGATGGGACTGGACGGCTTTGAATTTGTTGAATACGCGGCTGCCGAGCGCGGCATTCTCGAACCCGTATTCGAGATGATGGGATTCAGTCACATTGCCAGCCACCGCTCCAAGGACGTAGACCTCTGGCGCCAGGGCGGCATCAACTTCATCATAAACTATGAAGCCTCATCACCTGCTGCCTATTACGCCGAAGAACACGGCCCCTCTGCCTGCGGCATGGCCTTCAGGGTAAAAAATGCGGCCAAAGCCTATCAGCGCGCCCTTGACCTGGGCGCGCAGCCCGTGGACATCCCGGTGGGTCCAATGGAGCTCAAACTACCGGCCATTCGCGGCATCGGCGGCGCCATTTTATACCTGATAGATCGCTACGAAGAAGGCACCGCCATCTACGACATCGATTTTGAATACCTTGAAGGCGTGGACCGCCATCCTGAGGGCTGTGGTTTCCACCTGATTGATCACCTGACACACAACGTCTACCGTGGGCGCATGGCCTACTGGTCAGAATATTACGAGAAGTTGTTCAATTTTCGGGAGATTCGCTACTTTGATATCAAAGGCGAGTATACCGGACTGACCTCACGCGCCATGACCTCCCCGGACGGCAAGATTCGTATTCCGCTAAATGAAGAAGCGGGCGGTCAGGGTCAGATCGAGGAGTACCTGATGGCCTATAACGGCGAGGGTATACAGCACATCGCGTTTGCCTGTGATGATCTACCCGCCTGCCTGGATCGACTCAAGGCCAAGGGATTAAAGTTCATGACACCACCCCCGGACACCTACTACGAGATGCTGGAGGAGCGCCTGCCCGGTCACGGCGAGCCAGTGGATGAACTGAAATCACGCGGCATCCTGCTCGACGGCTGCACCGACAACAATGACCCGCGACTGCTGTTACAAATATTCTCTGATACAGTGATCGGACCTATCTTCTTTGAATTCATCCAGCGCAAGAAAGATGATGGCTTCGGCGAGGGCAATTTTCAGGCACTGTTCGAATCAATAGAGCGCGACCAGATAGCCCGGGGCGTGCTGAATACTTCCGACAGCGCAGCTTAAAGAGGGATCATTATGAACCTTAAGCGTATTCATCATGTTGCTTACCGCTGCAATGATGCCCGTGAGACTGTGCAGTTCTATCAGCGGGTACTGAATATGGATTTCGTGCTGGCTATAGCCGAGGATCAGGTGCCTTCTACCAAGGCACCTGATCCGTATATGCATGTTTTTCTGGACGCGGGAATGGGTAATGTCCTGGCATTTTTTGAACTACCCAATTCCCCCGCCATGGGCAGTGACCCCAATACACCCGACTGGGTACAGCATATTGCGTTTGAGCTGGACGATATGGCCGCGCTTACTGCCGCACAGGAAAAACTGGCAGCGGAAGGTATCGAGGTTATAGGGCCTACCAATCATGGTATCTTTCAGTCCATCTATTTCCGCGACCCCAACGGTCACCGTATGGAACTGGCCGTTAACACCTGCACCGACCAGGAAATGGAAACCCTGCACGACGTGGCACCGGCCATGCTGGCGGAATGGGCCGAGACCAAGCGCGCACCAAAGCATGCTGCATGGCTGCATGAGAAGGAATTCACAGGAGATCAAGCATGAAACTGGCAAGTCTTAAATCTGGTCGTGACGGGCAACTGGTAGTGGTCTCCAGTGACCTGACCAAAGCAGTCGCTGTTGCTGATATCGCCAATACCCTGCAACAGGCATTGGATATCTGGTCAGAAGCTGCTCCAGCGCTACAACAACGTTATGCGCAACTCAATGATGGCGGCGTGGCTAATGCCTTTGATTTTGACCCGCAACGCTGCGACGCCCCCTTGCCCCGCGCCTACCACTGGGCCGACGGCAGTGCCTATGTCACCCATGTGGAACTGGTGCGCAAAGCCCGCGGTGCAGATCTGCCTGACTCTTTCTGGCACGACCCGCTGATTTACATGGGAGCCTCGGACGCATTCATCGGCGCCAGGGATGATATCCAGGTAGAGAGTGAGGACTGGGGCATAGATTTTGAAGCGGAGGTCGTGGTGATCACTGACGACGTTCCCGCCGGCGTTAGCACAGAGCAGGCCGCCGGGCATATTCAGTTAATCGGCCTGGTGAACGATGTCTCGTTACGCAACCTGATTCCCGGCGAACTGGGCAAGCAATTTGGTTTTTACCAGTCCAAACCCTGGACCAGTTTTACACCAGTGCTGGTCACACCGGACGAACTGGGTGATGCCTGGGATGGCCGCAAATTGCATCTGCCGCTACGCGCCACACTGAATAGTACTCTGATTGGAGCGCCTAATGCTGGCGTAGACATGACGTTCGACTTTCCCACCTTGATTGCCCACTGTGCCAAGTCCCGCTCACTGATGACCGGTACCGTGATTGGTTCTGGCACGGTATCCAATGTCGGCAGTGTGAACGGCTCCTGCTGCCTGGCTGAAGTGCGCTGCCTGGAAACTATTGCCGACGGCAAACCCTCTACGCCTTTCATGTCTTTTGGTGATCGCATCGAAATAGAGATGCTGGATGCCCACGGCAACAGCATCTTTGGCAAGATCGACCAGACGGTAGTGCCCTATCAGCCTGCCAAATAGAGCAATCGCGATGCGATGGCTACACACGCATCCGCGGTTACAGGCAAGGCGACTGCTTTAAACAGTCGCGGCCTGGACTCCCAGTCGACTCAGTCCGTAGTTGATCAGGCAACCTTGCTGATCATTGACAGCTGTCGTGCCGCTACTGGCTGACAAGCGCTGCAATCTTTCAACCAGCGTGAGGTAATCGCTTTTAGCCAGGCCATACTGCTGCGCCAGCTCAACACCTTCAAACAGTAACAACCATTCATCGGCAGCCTGCGCCGCGATATCTCGCAGCAAGTCGACCAGCAATGCAGCCTCCCCAGCGGCACTGCCGGGAGCTGCGGTGCGCAGTGTTCTGACTCTTGCATATAGCGCAAAATAAACTTTGGTAGCCGCGTCACACTCGACATTTTCGGTTACCTGGGAAGACGGGGCCTGATACATGGGGTATGTGCGTTGATCCGCGGAGCCACCATAGACCGAGACAATAGCGTCGCCCACGGTCATGTCATAAACACCCCATGCAGGATCAAATAAAACCTCACCATCGGGGGCCGTGACCGTGCATTGTTCAAAACTCAACAATAGATTCTTCTGCTGCGCACGAACAATGCGGGCGAGCAAACCGCGAACAGTAATGCCCGATAAAAACTCCAGGCAAACCAGTTGCTCCGTGGCAATACCGTTTTGTTGCAATTCATCCACAGTATAGCTGGAGAGGCAACGCTCCATCGCCTGTATACGTCCCACCGGACTGCCAAAGCCAGCAGCATGCTGCGCAGTGCCATGCCCGGCCAACTCCTCCCCCTGGTAAGCCAGCTGCGTGGGGCCAGCGGTTTGCAGATAGGTCGCATTGCCAACCGCATCTTTTATCACGCGGCTGAACTGACCCGATATTTCAACACCAGCATTGGTGACAGCGGTATTAACCGTTAGCGCTGCGATCGCTTTTTCCAGCGAGGCGGCACCGCCAAGATTAACGCACATCTGGCGGCCGAACTCTTCCAGCACCTGACTGAGGTGGCGACAGCTTTTAGTGACAAATAGCTGTGGCTGCTGCTGCGTAATATCGTAAGGGCAGTTGATTGCATCCACCGTAAGACGCCGTTTTTTCACCGCTGTATCATCCAGGCAATCCATACTTTCACCCAGAGAGGACAACAGTCCTGCGCCAAAAATACGGTAATCGTCCGGATCCCCGACCAACCCGTACTCGACCGTCCACCAATGCAGACGCGCTAACAAGGCTGTTTCCGAGGGTGTTTCATTGGCGGCAAATGCATCCTGCAGGGATTGTTCTGCGTCGGCAATTGCCTGTGCTGTTGAATCCACCGCTTCCTTGGCGATGGACAGACGCCTGATGGCCTCATAAACATCCATGTCGCCTTTACTGGCCACGGCACGCATACCCAACTCACCGAAGCGTTGCAGGAACTCCGCGTAATCCACATCGACCAGAAATGGGGCATGTCCGGCGGATTCGTGAACAATATCCGGTGCCGGTGTATACAACATGTGCTGAGCGCTGCGCATATCCACAGCGACCACCAGTATCCGGTGTGCCTGGAACTCCATAAAGATCGCGGGCGGGATGAAGCCGTCCACAACGACCGCACGCCAGCCGATGTCTTGTAAACAACGGTTCATCTGCTCAATGTGCGGAATTTCCTCGAGGTCAATGCCAGTGCGCGCAAGACCCTCCAGATAAACCAGGTGCGCAGTCTGGCCAAGATTCTCCCGCAACTGATGCAGCAGGAAACGCCAGGTCGCCTGATCCCGTGGGGTGTAGGCGCTGTAATCCTGCAAGGCCACAAATGGGCGTAAATGTGCGGGTAAACTGTCAATAACGTGCTGTTGACTTGCTGCAGACAAAATAGGCCACCGTAGCTGTAGTGAGTGGTCTTATCGTAAATCAATCTGGTGGGAGAATATCGCCTAATACAGTAGAAAATCTGGAAAAATAGGTGGATTTCACCGTGTCACGGGTATTTCCCGGTGAAACACCACAGGCAGACCCAGTATTACCGAGCAAACATTACCATCAATACCACGCCGGCAATAACAGCGATAATGAAACTGCGGGATAGCACGCGCTGGTTAATTTTAGACAGCTCAGCCAGGGGATCACCACCATTGCGGATGCGCTGTAGTACCGGCCACTCGATGGCCGCGGCAAAAACGAAACTGCCAATAGCGGCGGCGCGCAATGCAGCCCGACCCAGGGTGTCGGCAGGCAAGGCATTCCATAGCAACAGCACCGCCAGCGCACCACCCACACTGCCGGCCACACTCATAATCAGAAACTTACGCACATCGTTTTGCTCAAAGTGCCAGTCATAAACAAATAGACCTGATTTGGCAGGTATGTCGTAGCTGCCACCGGACAGCCAGGCACCCAGCCAATGAAACCATTCGTGCGCCAGGGTTGTGGTCGTCAGGCCAGCAATGACCCCGCTCATGACACAAAGCAGCGTAGCAAGACCCAGACCGGTCAGCGCAGCCCAACTGTCGGCAGCGGCAAACAGGCCAAACGCGCTCATCCATATAAGCAAATGCAGGCCAGCTTGCTTGCCCAGCCGAAAACCGCGTGATGAAGCGAGGGACGCCATTTCGGGGTTATCCTCGAGCGTAACAACAGATTCTTCAGATTGTGTGTTTTCAGTCACAGGTAATGATTATCCTATTTGCAATTGCGCAGCGCCGGTAATGCGCGGCAGGTCAAGCACCGTAATCACACCGCTCCTGGCAGCACAGACCGCCGGCACTGTATTAACGACCCAGCTTGCCGCCGAGGCGTTGCCGCCGCCCGCTGCTCCGGGCTCATGGTGATCCTGGGCATGCAGGGTGACATGCAAGTCCGGGTCACCGCTGATAATGACCTGATGACAACCACTCCCCTGCGGCGGATAAGGCCAGTGCGGAGCGCAGGCATCATCAATACGAGTAACGTGCTCCAGCACATACAGTTTTTTGCCCGCGTGATAGCCCTGCAGTTCAAAGCGAAATGCGCCCTGGCTGCCCGCTGCAAATCCGCCCATGCCCGGCACTTCAATCGAGCGCTCCAGGGGCAGGCGCTCTACCTCCACTGCAATTTTGTCTACCGGCTTGCCCAGAGCCTCCCCCACCAGCTTCACCATGGGAGCCCACACCATTTCGATAGCAAAATCGTGCAACATCAAGGGCAATTCATCCATAGGGCCGCCAAAACCAATCACTTCGCGCACCACCTGGGGCTGGTCGTACAGCGCGTAGTTAAAAATTTCACGGCTGCGAATCTCCCGAATTCCTGAGACCGCGCCGCTGAGCACAATGGGCAGCATATCCATTGCCCAGCCCGGGTCTATACCCGACACCAGCAAGGATGCACCGCTTTTTTCACAGGCGGTATTGACCACCTGCAGCAACTCTGGCGGTGTTGAAGACGGATCCAGAAAGGCATAAAACGCGGTGGATACCACGTTGATCCCGGCTTCGAGGCAGGCCAACAGATCAGCCATGGCCTCCTGCGGACGGATGTCCGCTGTCGCGGTGTAAATCACAACATCGGCACCGGCGGCCAGCGCAGCCCGCCAGTCATCGGTCGCGCTAACCCCAGTGGCATCTACGCCGGCTATCTGCCCGGCATCAAGGCCGACCTTATCGCTGTTGGCGACAATAACTGCAGCCAATTGCAGATCGCTGTGCGACAACACAGCGCGAATAGCAGGACGCCCTACATTGCCGGTGCCCCAGACAATTACCCGTAATGTCATGTGTCAGATTACTCTTTTTTATTCGGCCTTCATTGTATACGCCCGGAACTGCGATGGAGATCATATAGACACACCACGCTGGAAAATCTCCGGATGCCACCTGCATTTCCACTCTAAAGTGCGGCGCTCTTGCGATGCTGTACCGCCAAACCCAGCAAGATCAGCCCCAGCCCCCATAAGGTTGAAGACAATACCGCTTCGGCCAATACATAGTGAATCAACACCAGGGACAAAGGTGGCGCTACAAAAATGAGACTGGAGATACCAATGGTACTGCGAGTCAGTTTCATGGCATTCAGCCACAACACGAAGCTGAAACCCATTTCGAAGACACCGATGTAAACCGCGCCAGCTACACCCTGCCAGGGCATCCGCGACAACTCGCCCGTAAACAGACAATAGGCAAACAACAAGGGCAGGGCAAAACAGAAATTCAAAAACAGGCCAACCACCGGATCCTGTCGATTGCCGGTATTGAGTATCCAGTAAAGTGACCACAGCACAGTACTCAGCAACGCCAATCCCACACCCAGCGGGTTGGCAAAATCCAATGACAGCAACTGTCCGCGCGTGGCAATAACCAACACCCCGCAATAGCTGATCAGCGCCGCCAGTATTTCAGCCCGTTTAAGCCGGTGTTTGAGCAATGGCGCAGCCAGCAATGCCATGGTAAGTGCCCAGGTATAATTTAAGGCCTGGGCCTCCTGTGCCGGCAACAGTTTATAGGCTTCAAATAACACCAGGTAATACAAAAAGGGATTGAGCGCGCCCAGGAACAAAGCGCCCAGGTACTCACCAGGCCGGGCAGCTACAACCAGACCCAGTTTCCCGGTAACAGCCAACGTCACTGCCAGGAACAACCAGGATACCAGGGAGGCCAGCAACACCAGCTGTGCCGGGGTCAGATATTCCAGGCTGAGCTTGAATGCGGTTGCCACGGTTGACCAGCACAGTACCGCACCCAATCCGTAGAGATACGCTTTGCGTTGATCATCCAATGCCCAGGCTCCAGCCAAAATTTAAATGTAACGTGATAGAGACTGATAGTTTACCAGCCGCACTGTGGAATCCGCAGCGGCAGAATCGGTATAGTGCGGTAATGTTTAACTGAATGAGAGAAAACCCTATGGCTGATAGCCACCTTGAGCACTACGGACCGTGGGCAGTGATCGCTGGCGGGTCTGAAGGCATAGGCCTGTGCTTTGCCAGGCAGCTGGCGGCTGCAGGTATCAACCTGTTACTGCTGGCCAGACGAGCCGAACCGCTGGCGCAGGCCCGCGAACAATTATTGGCAGCGTACGAGGTTGAGGTACGCACACGACAGGTGGACCTCACCGCTGTCGATCTCGAGCAGCAATTACTCAGCAGCATTGACGGTCTGGAGATAGGTCTGTTGATTTACAATGCCGGCGCCATGCACGGCGTCGGTCTGTTCCTGGATGAACCATTGTACAAAGCCCAGAAGCTGGTCAGCCTGAACTGCAATGGCCCGCTGATATTCAGCCACCACCTGGGTAATGCCATGCGTAATCGCGGGCGCGGCGGCATCATTTTACTGAGCTCATTAAGCGGCCTCACCGGCGGTGCGTATGTCGCCACCTATGCCGCAACCAAAGCATTCGATATTGTCCTGGCGGAAAGCTTGTGGGCAGAACTGGCGCCGCATGGAGTCCATGTATTGGGGCTGATCGCAGGTGCCACTGATACCCCCGCCATCGCGGCCACCGGCGTTGACTTTGAGGAGGGTCAGGCCATGGATCCTGCAACGGTAGCCAGGGAAGGACTGCAGCAACTGCCCCATGGTCCGCTGCATGTCGCTGGAGACGGCAATCGCATGGCAGCGTCTATGCTGCGGGGAGACAACCGTCGTCAATCTATCGCCATGATGAGTGCCGGTGCGGCGGGGCTCTACGACCTTCCCGTACCAGAAATACCCAAGCAGTGACCCGAACAGTTATTTTGCGCGGACAACAAGGGCGGGGCTCACCGTTCGCCTGCAGATTCCCTTATACTGCGGCAAACACGCAACAAGCGCCCATTACTATGACGATGACTGCCAGCATAAAACCCGGGAAATACCGACACTACAAAGGCGGCGAATATCAGGTCCAGGGAGTAGCCAGGCACTCCGAGACCGCTGATTTGCTGGTTGTATACACGCCTCTATACGGCGAGGGAGGTCTCTGGGTAAGGCCTCTGGCCATGTTCGGCGAAACCGTGGTACATGATGGCAGGGAACAGCAGCGCTTCGAGTATATAGGGCCCGCGTGATCGTTTATTGTCCAACAGCCAAACCCAGGCACCACCATCCAGGAAGCGAAACACTGCAATGAAACTACACATCATCACCACCGGCGGCACCATCGACAAAGTCTACTTTGACGCCAAAAGCGACTACCAGGTGGGGGACCCCGTTATTGGCGAGCTACTGGAGCGCATGGCTGTAGGGTTTCCCTTCACGGTCGAATCGGCCATGCGCAAAGACAGCCTTGATATGACAGACGATGACAGAGCGGCTATTCGCCAGCTTAGCGAGGCGTGTAGCGAAGAGTGCGTGCTCATTACGCATGGCACAGATGGCATGGCCAAAACTGCCCAGACCCTGAAGGACATCCCCAATAAGCGCATCGTGCTCACCGGCGCTCTGCAGCCCGCTATCTTTTCCCAGACCGACGCCATTTTCAATATTGGTTGCGCTCTGGGTGCCGTGCAAAGCAAACCACCTGGCGTGTACATAGCCATGAATGGCGAGGTGTTCGACGCCGACGACGTGCAGAAAAATGTGTCCGCGAACCGCTTCGAGCACAAAGCGTAATCGCCGCAGTGCAATGCCATTCGTTTTTTTTCAGTTACGTCCTATAATTATGCTTATGATAGCGCCTCCCGGAATTCTGTTCGTGTGCCTGCTGGCCTTGCTTTGCAGTGTAAGCAGCCATGCGGAGACGGTTTACAAGACGGTGAATGAAGATGGCACGACCAGCTTTTCCGACACCAAACCTGTCACCGATGTGCCAGTGGAAAAGGTAAAGATCAACGTTCAGGAATCAAGCCTGACTCCCCAGGAACAGCAACAACGCCTGGATGATATGCGCCAGAGCACCGACCGCATGGCCTCAGACCGCATGGAGCGCGAGCAACACCGGGCAGAATTGCAGGCACAGCAACAACAACAGCAACAAACCACCTCGCAGCAACCCGACTATACCGATTATATGGGCTATTCCACCGGCCATTCACGCTACTCGAATTACCCCGTGCGACGCCCCGGCCTAACACCTGTTCCCACGCATCCTGTTGCCCGACCACCAATACGTCCGGGTCCATCCCGGCCTATCAGCAGACCCCGCCGATAAATTGCCGTCCGGGTGATCAGCAGCTGGAAGCCTCTAAGGAAGCATACGGTGCCTGCGCAGCCCCGCAAGCCAGAAGTGCCGTATACTGGTTCACCAGCCCCCTGCCACGATGCAGAGAAACCATCTGAATGACTGCTAACACCGCTCTTCCGTCTACCACTTCACTCTCGGCGAAGCTCTACTATGGTGTTGGCGCCATTGCTTACGGCATCAAGGACAACGGCTTTTCCTATCTGTTACTGATTTACTACAGCCAGGTCCTGGGCCTATCGCAGAATCTGGTTGGAACGGGTATTTTTATTGCACTGCTCATTGATGCACTAACCGACCCGATCGTCGGTTCGGCCTCCGACAATCTGCATAGCCGACTGGGGCGTCGGCACCCCTTTATGTACGCTTCTGCGCTACCGGTTGCTGTTTGCTATTTTTTCCTGTGGTCTCCTCCTGCCGGGTTAGTCGGAGCGGAACTCTTTGCCTATTTTGTTACCCTGGCTGTACTGGTCCGTATCTGTATTACCTTTTATGAGATTCCCAGTTCTGCCCTGGTAGCCGAGCTCACTGATGACTATCACCAGCGCACAATATTTCTCAGTCTGCGTCATTTCTTCGGTTGGTGGGGCGGGCTATGCATGGCGGTGCTGGCTTTTGCTGTGCTGTTGGTACCTACCGACGAGTATCCGGTAGGTGTACTGAATCCCGAGGGCTATCAAACCTATGGTGCCATCACCAGTGTGCTGATATTTATGGCGATCCTGCTATCAACGCTGGGCACTCACAAATACATCCCTCAATTAAGGAAGCCACCACAAACCGGGTATCCACCAATACGCACCATTGCCAGTCAAACATTTGAGACGTTGCGTGAGCGCTCGTTCCTGGCCCTGTTTGTTTCCGCCATGTTTGGCGCACTGGCGGCGGGAATGTCCGCATCCATGTCCGTCTATATCAACACTTTTTACTGGGAACTGGACAATGAACAAATCGCATTGATAACGTCTACCCTGTTCGGTTCCGCTGTTGTAGCACTTTTTCTGGCACCCAGGGTCAGCCGCAAACTGGGCAAAAAGAAGGCCGCTATCTGCCTCGGCATAGCGTCAGCCCTGCTGTCCCCCCTGCCGATATTACTCCGAGTGCTGGGTGTTTTTCCGGATAATGGCACCAGCGAGTTGTTTTATTCACTGATGGTCTACCAGTTTCTGGAAGTAATACTGATCATTTCAACCGCCATCACTGTGGATAGCATGATTGCCGATATTGTGGAGCAGAGCCAACTGCGCACGGGGCGTCGTTCCGAAGGTGTTTTTTTCGCAGCTAGAAGTTTTGTACGTAAAAGTGTTTCCGGAGTCGGTGTACTCATGGCAACAACGCTGCTGACTATTATCGATTTTCCCAAGGGCGCCCAACCCGGCGCCGTCCCGGCAGAAGCCGTCTCCAACCTCGGCTTGCTCTATGCCCCGACGTCCTTCTTTGTTTACTCCCTGGCGATCGCAGCTATCTTTGCTTATCAAATCAGCAAGGAAGTACACGAGAGCAATCTGGAAATGCTGGCTAGCAAAGCGGAACTTGACCTCCCCGAGACAAGCCCAACGGCCATCTTGTAGCCCCCGAATACCCGTTAAACAACAATAAAAACAAAGGGTTACGTGGACTGAAAAACGCTTTCATCTGAGGTGTAATACAAATAGGCGCATATTTGTATTACATTTATTGACTTTTGTATTACATTTGACATACATTGATCGTCGTTAATAAAAGCCGCCGCACAATCCAATGCGGACAGACCACGGAGCAGATCATGCCTAAGACCACCAGACGCGGCAGGCGCAGCAGTCGCCAGACCAAAGATCGCGTGCTACAAGCCCGTATTCCCGAAAAACTTGATGAGGAGCTGCGCGACCGCGCGGAAGATTTGGGATTATCCGTTTCCACCATAGTGCGCAACGCGTTGCTACACACCTTCAACCTCGTCGAAGGTGTGGTCACAGACAGCGCACAGATTGCTCGGGCCATCCAGGGTAGAGACACATCCTTGTCACCACCAGCTCTCGCGCTGCAAGCCCCGGAACCGGACGAGTCGGTCGCAGATACTCCGGTGATCGGCTGGCAAGAAGCAGTACTCAATCGAAACGGGATCTGCGAGCAGTGCAACACCATTCTTCACAAAGGACAGAGCGCCATGATTGGCCTGCCGGTGCAACCACGCCCCACATTATTGTGCCTGGATTGCCTTGCCGACCTAAGCTCCACCGCACCCACCGCCAACGGCACCGAAGACTCTGCAGGAGCACCCACATGAATACTTCATTGCGCACGATACACGGTACTACCCGACTCGCGTTTGACTCAGTGGAGGGCATTACCAATGCCGTTGAGCGCATGCATGAAACCATCGCTAGACGACCACTACCATGGGCAGCACAGCCAACGTCACCTACGCGGGCACACGGACTTATCGCTGCCGCCGTCTATGCGACAATCAGGAGCGTTAACAATATGCTGCGCGCGGGTACCGATCAATCGTTCGCGTTGATACCAGACAGCATCGGCGCCGCCGCACACTCCAGCGCTGACATCAGGATGATGGCGGCGTTAAACGGCGCTTTCGGCGACCATCTGGAAGCCACCGACAACCCCCTGGCCACGCCCATGACCCTGATGACACCGCAGCAGCCACTGGAGCTGGAAGCGACTGCACTGGCTGCAGCCATACCCCAGGCCAGCGCTCACCTGGTGGTCCTGGTGCACGGCTTAAGCCTGTCGGAGTTAAGCTGGCAACGTAAGGGAGCCCCCTGTATTGGCAGTAAGCTACAACAGGAGGTGGATTGCACGCCGCTGTACCTGCGTTACAACACCGGGCGCCATATCTCCACCAACGGCCAGGAATTCGCGCAATTACTGCAGCAACTGATTGCTGCATGGCCAGTTCCTGTGGAATCGCTGTCTTTAGTAGGACACAGTATGGGTGGTCTGGTCATCCGCAGTGCCAGCTGGTACGCCGAGCAAGCAAACAGCGAATGGTTAACGCATCTGCAGCGAGTGGTTTGCCTGGGAACCCCACACCATGGTTCACCGGTAGAGCGAGCCGGGCACGCGCTGGACGTGGCAATGCAGAAAATCCCGTACACAGAACCACTGGCATTCGGAAAACTGCGCAGTGCCGGTATCAAGGACTTACGCCACGGCGATTTACTGGATGAAGACTGGCAAGGGCATCACCCGGATCAGACACGTCCGGATACACGAGCACCGGTCCCCTTACTGCCTCAGGTCGAATACTACTTTGCCGCGGCTACCCTGGGCCGCCATCAGCACGATCCACTGGGACAATTGCTGGGTGATCTGCTAGTGCGCCTGGACAGCGCCACTGGAACCCACGATGACGACTTGCGACACCTGGATATCAAACCAGAGAACTGCCGGGTATTTCATGAGAAAAATCACTTCGACCTGCTGGATGACGCGCGAGTTCATCGGCAGATCATCGATTGGTTTGGCACCAGCCGATCGTCCGCTCTGGCGGAGACAATAACGGTGAAATCCATAGGGTGACTATGCTGAGGCCAACGCCGGCAGCTGCCGCCGTCACTTGCGAGAAAAGGGAAAGTCCTTGGCGTAGCGCGCTATCCACTCCAGCGCGGCATCGTCCTCACTCAGGTGCCGGCCTTCCGTGCGCTTTACCGCCTCGCGATACTCATCAATGCGGCTGCACTGGGCTTCCATCCGCACAACAAAATTTTCCTGTTCCCCAGTCGCGCTTTCAATGTGTTGCTCCTCCGGGTCCGGTTCGGTCATATTACAACCCCCATACGTCCTACCCCTGTTTTCTTAATAGCAGCCCTGGTTCGATCCTGCATTGGCTAATACTGCAATGTGTGACACAGCGCACAGTTTTTATGCGATATATTGTCGCGCGCTCTGTGTTCCGCCACTACCTGCAATTAAGCAGTGGACACTTTGCTGCACGTAACGCTAACCTGTGGGCCAACCAATATCAGGCAAGGATGATATTTTGAAAAATTTTGAAGGTACCGTAGGTTTCATTACCGGGGCAGCTGGCGGTATTGGTTTTGCAGTTGCGGAGGCCCTGGCGCAGCGCGGCATGAAGATGATGCTAGCCGATATCGAAGCGGATACCCTGGCCGATGCTGCGCAGCGATTGGCCGTGTATGACACCGAAATAGCCACTGTGGTGCTGGACGTGAGTGATCTTGAAGCCTATCAACTTGCTGCAACGGCAACGCTGGAGCGCTTTGGCAAGGTTAACTTGCTGTTCAATAACGCCGGCGTAGGTGCTGGATCATTTGCAGGCGAGGGCGCAATCGACGACTGGCGCTGGGTCATCAACGTGAATCTGCTGGGAGTAGTGTACGGAGTAGAGTGCTTTCTGCCTGGTATGCGCTTACTTGATGAGCCCTGCCATATTCTCAATACAGCATCTATGGCCGGACATGTCGCTCACCCTGGAATGGGCGCCTATACAGCGACCAAATATGCGGTAGTTGGATACTCTGAGACATTGGAAATGGAACTGATTGAATCCAATGTTGGCGTATCTGTGCTATGCCCTGCATGGGTGAAAACGCGCATCGCGGACAGCCGTCGCAATCACCCCGACGGCAAGGGCCTGGATTCACAGTCCAGCCTGAGCAAGGATATCGCAAAGGTGATCGAAGACGATGGAATGCTGCCTGCCGAAGTTGCACAAATGGTTATAAGCGGCATGGCGAACGAAGAGCTATACCTGTTTACCCACCCCGAATTCTGGTCACCGCTGGAACAACGTATGGATCGGGTTCGAGGTGCTTACCAGAGAATAACGCCTATATAGAAAGCGGCAGCATTCAGGTAATAGCTGTATCGACGCTAATCGAAAATTTTTGAGATTTTGGGCTTAATCTCGTCAGACTTTTCAGCACTGGCATCAACCCAACTGTGTCAGTGCGACCACCTGGAACACACCATACACTCTCGCGAGCACCTTAATCTTTATCAGTAAAAGTGCTAATATTTCGCTCCCTACGGGTAAGCGACACAGCAGCAAATGGAAGATCTGTTAGAACTCAGGAATCTGGAAACCGACCAGGACATCAAAGTTGAGAAGTCAAAGGTAATCATTGGCCGCGATACTTCTTGTGACATCGTTCTGGACAGTGGGGAATCATCGCGCAGGCACGCCCAGTTGGTGAACGAAAATGGACTGTGGATGCTGGAGGATTTGAAGTCCACTAACGGCACTTATCTGAACAACCGCGAGGTACGCAAAAGCAGTTTGGTAAAAGCCGGTGACATAATACGCATCGGTGACCAGACACTGTTGGTCGTTAACCCCAACGCCCCAACGAACCAGACCATCTTGGGAGCGAGAATGGGGACACTCCCCTCTTCGTTTGTTATAGATGAAGGGGCCGCAGACGAAACCTCTATGCGTGTGGCTATTTCAACTCCCCCGGGATGGACATCCAGAGACCAGGCAGCCTTTGGTAGCGGCGCTGACAAAACCGATGATGATTTATTGACGGCGCTGCTCAAGACCAAAGATATCGACACGAGCTCCGCCGTCGCCGTGTTGATGGTAACCAAAGGCAGAGTGAAACAATCCTTGTTCGTGGTACCACGCGCCAACTCCAGCGACCAATGGTCTGTCGGCAGATCAAGCACCTGCGCTATAGTCATTGATGATGTCACTGTATCAAACAACCACGCGACGCTGGAACTGGATGACGGCGATTGGCACGTTCGCGACCAGGGGTCCACCAACGGCGTGAAAGTCAATGGTATACGCACCGAATTGGGAAGAATCACCAGCGGCGACAAAGTCTGTTTCGGTGAAGTAGAACTGCTGTTTCGCAGACTTTAAATGTAACGTCACCCTCCTGCTAGCACGCCCGCACCCGAAAGATAGTTGAAAACCCTACTTATTTTTTCAAAAAAAGTAAGCATCTGAAAAGTTTCGATCTATACTAAACAGCACATTGCTAATCCAGCCTACAAATAAAAAAACGGTATATTGCTATGTCACTACCATCACGCCTCACTCTTGGAAAGCCACTTCTAGCCTGCGCCCTCACCCTGCTGACAAGCGCACAGGCGCTGGCCGTGGGTTTTATCATTAGTCCACCTTCGCAATTGACCGGAATGGCCAACGCTGGATCTGCTGTCTACGACCGCAGTACCGCGGCTGTCAGCAACAATCCAGCGGCAATGTCGCTGATGCATGAAAAGCAAATTGGCGGCAACTTAACTGCTGTTATCCCTGATTGGTCGGTCAATGAAAACTGGGATTGCAACGCTGAGAATAGTTGTGCCAAAGACTCCGCCGCTTCCAACTCTTTCATTCCTACTCTTGGCTTGATTCGCCCGATGGACAATAACTTTACCTGGGGACTAGGGCTTGGCGCGGTAGCCGGCCAGGGCATGGATTACGGCGAGCGTTTTAGAACCCGCCCCATTGTTACGGAAAATGAGTTGCAGGTCGCCGCACTGATGAACTCCATATCCTGGCGTATGAACGAGAAATGGACGTTTGGCGCTGGTATTGGCGTTATCTACGGTTCCTTTGAACAAAAGCAGGATTTACCGTCACTAAGCGATACTGCCGGGGAAGATATTGGCAGTGTTATCGAGTTTGTCGGACTGGCAGGAGAGTGTGAAGGTTTACCCCCTGCTGCCCTGGCGATTTGCCTTAAAGGCGCTGTCGCCGAATCAGGCCTCAATCCAGAGTCCGCCGCCGAGACCCTCGCCAGCCTCAAAAGTTATCTGGATGGCAACTCTGGTACCAAAATCAAACTCGAAGGAGATGACTTCGAAGCAGCGGCGACGATTGGCACCACCTATGAGTTTCTGCCCGGCCATCGTCTCGGTCTCGTGTATCACTACATGGCTGACTTCACCTTTGAAGGAGATGCGACTATAAATGGCCAGCTGCTGTCCAGCGAGGAGCGCCAGAAACAACATACGACCTTAACCTGGGATATGCCGGAACGTTTAATCCTTAGCGGCTCTCATCGTGTTACCGATGACCTGAACCTGTACTGGGATCTTGAGCGGGTTTTTTTCGGCGACTTTGAAAGCACCGACCTGCGCATAGATGGTTACCCCATGGTGCGCATTGACCGCAATTTCAAAGACCAGAACCGCTACGCTATCGGCGGGGAGTACGGACTGAATGACCGCATAACATTGCAATTGGGTTTCAGTTTTGACGAATCACCGGTTGATGACTCAGACCGAATGCCTGATATCCCGGTGGATGAAATTTTTAAAACTGCTATCGGCACCATCTACAAGGTTAACGATCAACTGACTGTTCACGGCTATGCAATCGCTGAATTTCTGGGCGATGCAAAAATCGAGCAACTTGCCAGCATCGATGGTCACAAAATTGGGTCCGCAGTTAACATGGACTCAGACACCATCATCTACGTGGTTGGTGTGAGCTTCGGTTACAAATTCTAGACAGCACACCGCCTGCAGCCAATGCAAGATTGAATAGGCTTTTTTTGAACTACCAAAAACTCAAAGACGCAGAGGGTAGCTTTCTGCAGCGCTACCCCGGTGGGTTTGCCGATCCAGGGATGGAGGCCGTCAAGAAAAAGCACAACGTCGACAAACTGGTGGAGTTCGCCCAGCAGAACCTGGTACGCGCCAACTTCAATCGGCCAGAATTTATTGCCGAGACCCTGGTCAAGATTGTCAGCCGGTCTTCCATGGTCTCCATGTTTGAGAAACCGAAATTTCGTGATTTTGTAAAGTCTTTGAACTCACAGGAAAAGCAGGCATTGGCAGATACGTTCGAAAAGCGCCTCTACGGCCGGCAGAAGCAGCGCGGATTTGAGGAGTTCCTGGGCATGCTAAGCCACCATAAATTGGCAAAGTGGGCGGTGATCTCGGTAGTACCCTTTTACTTTTCTCCCAACAAAGAGGCCTTCGTTAAACCTACCACTGCCAAGGGAATACTTGCCTATCTGGAGGTAGACGACTTTATCTACCGGCCCACACCGACATGGGCTTTCTACCAAAGCTATCTGGATCTCCTTGGAGAAATAAAAAAACAGGTAGTGCCCACTTTGTCGCCTAATAATGCAGCGCTTACGGGATTCTTGATGACGAGTATCTAGACCCGCA
>JBALVO010000038.1:0-31582 GCA_036961445.1 Halioglobus sp. | reverse complement strand
GCGGATGGAGGGCGATAAATCCCGCTGATTTTCTCGGTCAAATCTATACAGCGTTGAAGCCGGGCGGTCGTTTTCTCATTATCGATCATGCAGCCGAGCCTGGCAGCGGTAAACGCGACGCCCAGGATTTGCACCGGATAGATGTAGAGTTTGCCAAGACCGATATCGCCAGTTACGGCTTCACCCTGGTCGGTGGCTCGGATGCCTTGCGCAATCCCGAGGACGATTACAGCATCATGGTGTTTGATCCTGCAGTACGTGGTAAGACCGATCGCTTTATCCTGGTCTTTACCAAGCCGGAGTAGAATCCGGCGCGCTGCGTCACCTGGCTGATTGTTACATCAGTCTCAGCCCGTGCCGCGCACTCTGGAAGATCTAGGCGAATTGATCCCGCAATACCCGCTTCAATATTTTTCCCGACGGGTTGCGTGGGATGGTTTCTACAAATATCACCTTTCTGGGCAGTTTGTAGCGCGACAGCTTCTCTTCACAGCAGGCGATAATCATCTCTTCATTAACCTCCCCGTCATTTACTACCACAATGGCGCAGGTGGTCTCCCCCCACTTTTCGTCGGGCAGACCAATGACGGCGACTTCGGTTACTGCAGGGTGTGCTAGAATCACGTTCTCGACTTCCGCCGGATAAATATTCTCTCCGCCGGAAATAATCATGTCCTTGATGCGATCCTTGATGAAGATAAAACCCTCTTCGTCGATTTCGGCGATGTCCCCGGTGCAGAACCAGCCATCGTCATAGGCTTCTTCTGTGGCTTCGGGGCGGTTCCAGTACTCCTTCATCATATGCGGTGCACGCATGATGATTTCGCCTGTCCCTACGCTGGAGCGCACACCGTTTTCATCGCGGATACACAGGTCGGTGAACATAGTGGCCTTGCCTGCTGAGCCGATTTTACGCAGGGCGTCTTCATTCATTAGCATGCAGCCGCCGCCGCCTGATTCTGTCAGGGCATAGCCCTGAATGACTTCCATATTTTTTTCGTTGTAGATTCGCGTGAGGGTCTCCGGCATGGGTGCCGCACCGGTGATAAAGAAGCGGAAGTCGGGTGCGTTTAGCTCAGCGAATTCTGGTACCTGGCGCATGAAATTCAATATTGCCGGTACCGAGGCGCCGATACATATTTTTTCTTCGACAATGAGCGGCCAAACGGCAGAGGGATCGAACTGTGGCATTGAAACCAGGGTTACACCACGTGCGGCGCAGAACAATACGCCGGTCAGTGCCGCGACGTGAAACATGGGCAATGGCATCAGCAGGCGATCCCGGTAGCGTGCATCGACAGTATTCGTCCAGCACTGCGCAGCCCACATGATCGAATCATGGGTGTGAACCACTCCCTTGGGTAAGCCTGTTGTGCCCGATGTGTACATGATGAACATGTTGTCGTCATCACCACTGCTGACCTCCGGTTCTGCATCGGAAGCAGAAACGAGCATCGCTGCAAGTGTCTCGCCTTCGCCGAAGGATTGGATGTAGCTCGTTATAGCCTGGGGATGTTCTTCGTTGGCTTTGATAGCATCCACAGTGGCCGCAAATTCAGGGTCAAAAAACAAGGCTTTGGAGCCACTGTCGGCCAGGATAAAAGATAACTCGCTGGCGGTTAATCGAGTATTTAACGGAACTACGACCAGGCCCAATTTTGCCGCACCGTAAAACAGTGCTACAAATTCGATGCTGTTATTCATTAACAGCGCAATCCGGTCGCCCTTGTTGACCTGCAGCTTACTCATTATTGCCGCACATTTGTTGGTGCGGGCATTAAGATCGGCGTAGGTCGACCGCACGTTGGTCGAAGGTTCTACGTAGGCTTCCAGGTTGGTCGATACGATAGACCTTTGTTTCAGCATCAATCCTACATTCTTGATCATAATCTGTACTCCGAATTCACTGTGTCTTCGCCAATTACTCTCTGGCCTATTTTTTAGCAGCTGTTTTTTTAGGTTTTTTTGTCGCGTTTTTTAACTTTTCGAAACTGTGTTGTATAAACTGGATCAGCTTATAAGGATCATCTACCGCCTCGGGGGCCGCGCCGACCGCGAGGCAGATGTCCTTGTTGAAACTGGCAAATGTCACATTCAAACCTCCACCTGGTGGAACAATGGGGAGTCCCTGGAAGGCCACCATGGGCACACCGCCAAGGTAGAGTTGTTCCTGTGGCCCGACCATATTGGATATTATCAGGTTGGCGCTGGGTATCGCCTCAAAAGCGGAAGAGAAATCGGATATCGCAGCGCTGCCAAAAATAAACAATGAATAGAACTGGCGCACGGAATTGGGTAGTTTGCGGCTTTTGTCTTTAACGTTCTGTATCGAGTCGTGAACCTGCTGCAGTCGTTTGCTGATGGTAGCGGTTGGTTGTCCCATCGGCACCAGTTCGACACTGACCTGGTTGCCTCCGGCATCATGATCATCGGTGCGCAGGGACATAGCCATCAGCGTCACCAGGGGGACATCGATACTGGCGTTGTGGTCCTTGAGATAATGATGCAGAGCATCGTCGATAATCGTCGTCACAACATCATTTACGGTGGTTCCGGTTTTTTTCGCTATCGACTTTATGTCGGTTAGAGGCAATTCGCAATTGGCGTAGCGCCTGGCTGAAGACTGCGCCATATTGTTGAATATCGTCTTTTTGGCACCGAAGGGAAGGGCGGATTCCCTGGGTCTCAAATTCAGCGATTGTGCGCCTATTTTGGCAAACTGGGCGCCGGCACCCATTACATCTGCTGGCAGTTTGCTGAACCGGGAGAGCAATTGTTTCAGTTGCGGTTCATTAGGTTTTGAGCGTCTTTTCTTCTGCCCCTTTTTCTGGTTGGGCATCCATACGGCGCGTATTTTTTTGTCACTGGACTTATCGCTCATTGACGCGCGAAATAATTTGAGGGCGCCGCCGCCGTCGATCAGGGAATGGTGTACCCTGATCATGATGGCAACGTGATTATCCTGAATGCCGTCGATAACATAGCATTCCCACATGGGCTGATCCCGGTCCAGCAGTGGCGTATTGAGGAATGACACCATTTCATAGAACTGGGGCAGTGCCCCGGGAGCCGGTACGGCGATATGGCGGATGTGGTAGTCCAAGTCAGGCTCCACCGTTTGCCATGAAGCGACATCTTTGCCCAGCCACTTCAGTTTTTGGTTGAACGGTGCTGCTACCTCGCTATTGCGGAAGGTGTCCAATACTTTCGCCACAAAACTGTGTTTTTGCCTGGCGGGTACTTTGAACATCTGATACGCCGTCATGTGCATCTGCCGACTGCTGTTTTCCAACAACAGAAACGCCATATCCATGGGCTTTAACTTGCTCATAATTAAACCTTTTCCGGTGTTGCATCTGCTGGTATTAAAGACACCAGAATTTCCAGTTCTTTTACGAAATGGTCATACAGTTTCCAGCCGTCAGGCAGGACTTTTTTGTCCGCCAAAATGCATAAATTGACGTTCTGGCAATAACTCCACATGGTCATATTAATGCAGGTACCATCAATGATTTGGCCGGTGGAGAACCAGTTATCCAGTTTGTACTTGTCCCAGTACAGTGGTTTACGCGGACCCGGAACATTGGACAGTGCGATGTTGGCAAACAGGCTTAGGCTGCCTTTTTTCTTTTCACGCAGCCACCAGCTAAATGCTCTGACCGCCCACGGCGGTAATATTTTCATAATAGCGCTGAAGTCGGCATTCATGGCCACGCTTTGCTTCAAATGCTCCTTCATGTCATTGGCCGCTTTATGGCTGGCATGCAGGCGCTGCAAAGGGTCCTCGATATCGGTATGCAACCAACAATAATCCATCGTTACAAAGTTGCCGATACCTTCCATACCCTCTGGGCGCTCGCCGGCAAAGGGGGTCGCAGCGATTAGCGGGTTGTGGTCGGGATTATAGTCCCGGTCCAAAAATAACTGCCTTACCGCGCCAGCAGCACAACACAAAAAAACGTCGTTTATGGTGACGCCGAGGCCTTTGGCAATGCCCTTGAAATCCGCAATGGGCATCGTGTCGCAAACGAACGTGCGTCCGTAGCTCAAAACCGCATTTATGGGTGTCTGCTGCATCATGCCAGGCGTGGGGTGGGGTGGTCTTCCTTCGCTGATATATTGTTTTTCCAGGGCTTTTTTCTGTCGTAGGCCTATCACCACCTTTGGCAGATTCTTTAGCACGACCTCCGGCCATTCGACAATGGCCAGGCTTAGGCGTTTGAACCAGGAGGGCGTGGGGTGCGGTATCCACTTTGGCTGTTTCTCGGGTCGAAAGCCTATTTCGTCCCGGTACAACTGCTCCAGTCCATAGGAGGCGCCTACGCCATCGACGTAGGCGTGATGCAACATGGTAACCAGTGCAACTTTGCCGTCTTCCAGGCCTTCAACCACCCAGCACTTCCACAGGGGACGACTGCGATCAAGCTGATAGGCATAAACCGATCCCATGAACTCGCACAGAGCCTTGTGATCACCCGGGCTGGGCAGGGCCACGCGACGCACATGGTAATCGAGGTTGAAGTCCACATCGTCTATCCATATAGGATGATTGATACCAAAGGGGGCGTCGGCGTACTTCCAGCGCAACAAGGGTACGAGGTGAGCGCGATCTGCGAAATCATCATGAAATTTGCTGAATGACCAGCCGTCCGGGTCAGTAGAAGGATCTATGATGGCGACCTTGAAGGTGTGCATATAGGCCCGGGGGGTTTCCATGGCCAGCATAAACGCGTCGGCGCCGCCCATTCTCTTCATACAGTCACTCCCGACTTGTTGCTTTGGTATTATTAGTTATAGGTTATACAGCGGGTTTTGCAATCGTCTCCGTACGGCGTTATTGAAGCCGATCAGGAGATTGATCGCAAGGGGTTATCCAGGCCAGGGCATTGCCAGAGAATTGCCGGTACTATCCACAATAATCGAGTCGTTAACCCTTCTGGAATATATGCACAAACCCCGCGCTGCCTAAACCGCCATTGTGCTGCAATGCGGTGCGCGCACCTTCTACCTGGCGCTTGCCCGCTGCGCCGCGCAGATGCCAGGTAAGTTCGGTGATCTGGGCCAGGCCGGTGGCGCCCAGTGGGTGCCCCTTGGCCAGCAGGCCACCTGATGGATTGACCACATAGCGACCACCGTAGGTGTTATTGCCACTGGCCACAAAGTCGTTCAGCTCTTCGTCCTTGCACAGCCCAAGCGCCGAGTAAGTAGCCAACTCATTGGTGGTGAAGCAGTCGTGTAACTCAATCACGTCGATATCTTCCGGGCCAATACCGGCATCTTCATATGCGGCGTTGGCGGCGTCGCGGCTCAGCGCCTGGAACATCACATCCATTACGCTGCCAGTGAAATATTGCTTTTTGTCGCTACACCAGCCTTTGCCGATCAGGCTCACATCGCTGCGGATACCGTGGGCGCGGGCAAACGCTTCGTTACATACCACCACTGCAGCGGCGCCGCAGCTTGGCGGGCAAGCGTACAGTTTGCGCAGGTTGCGAAAAACCGGAGGCGCAGCCAGGACTTCTTCCACGGTCAATGGTTCACGAAAGATAGCATTGGGATTGTGTGCAGCGTGCAGGCGCGCCTTGCAGGTTATCGCGGCAATGGTTTCCTCGCTTACCCCAGTCTGTAGCAGGGCATCCACCTGTGCTGCGAACATGGCGACAGCGGGGGGCGCGGCGAGTTCTTCCTCACTCAGGTTCATTGCTCGGGCAACGGCTTCTTCATGCCGCGCCAGGGGGCTGGTGCGATCTGGAAAGATCATATCAATGGCGCCGGGAGCCATTTGCTCAAATCCCAGAGCCAGCGCGCAATCAACTGCACCGGTCTCAACCGCCTGGGTTGCCAGGGCAAAGGCGGAGGAGCCGCTGGCGCAGTTGTTGGTGACGTTGAAAATGGGGATGCCATTGATATCAATATGGTACAAAGCAGCTTGACCCGCGCAGCTGTCGCCATAGACATAACCGGCATAGGCCTGCTCGATCATGCTGTAGCTAATGCCGGCATCAAGCAGGGCAGCACGGGTGGCGTTCTGTCCCATAATGTCGTAGGGATCGGACTGGCCGGGCTTTTTGAAAGGCACCATGCCAACGCCAGCGATAATCACTTTGTTGTCCACGTCAGTTCACTCCGTCAGTATTGTTAACCACTACTGTACTGCCTGCGTCGTCGTGCTACTTGGCCTACATGGTAAAGAGCTTGTCACCCTGGGAGTGGCAGCAGGGACGCTGCCCGGTGGGGATACTGCGGTGGGGCAGGGCGTTTACAAACCCAGTACCATTTTGGCAATAATATTCCGCTGAATTTCCTGGGAACCGCCAAAAATAGAAGCAGCGCGATTGTTCAGATAGCGCGGTACGATAGAACTACTGTAATCGGATCTCACCGGGTTGCCATCAGCTACCGGATTCATGGTAAACCCCTGATAACCCAGAACATCCACCGATAACTCGTTAATTGCCTGCTCAAGGCGCGTAGCAGTAAGTTTCATGATAGAAGATTCCGGGCCGGGGTTACCACCACTGCTGACGGATGAAAGTATGCGTAGCTCGGTAATTTCCAGCGCTTTCAGGTCGATTTCCAGCCGGGCAACTTGGCGACTGATTGCGCCATGGGGATCAAAATGAGTATTATTTTGGGTGGTGTCGGCGATCAGCTGGCGCAGGTTTTCGAGCTCGTGTCGAATGCGGTGTGCGCTGAAGCCACCTCCGCGTTCAAATTCCAATAAATACTTGGCATAGCTCCAGCCCTTATTTTCCTCCCCGATACGATTTTCTGTTGGCACTCGTACATCTTCAAAGAATACCTGGTTGACTTCGTGGTCGCCCGCCATGGTAATGATCGGCTCGACAGTGACTCCTGGTGTAGCCATGTCGATCAATAAAAAACTGATGCCGTGCTGGGGTTTGCCGCTGGTGTCCGTGCGTACCAGGCAAAAAATGTGATCGGCCAGGTGGGCGTGGGTTGTCCATATTTTCGAGCCGTTGACGATATAATTTTCACCATCGCGCACCGCTTTGAGTTTCAGACTGGCCAGATCCGAGCCAGCGCCGGGTTCGGAATAGCCCTGACACCAGTAATGTTCGCCGTTGAGAATTTTAGGTAGATATTCCAGTTTTTGTTCTTCGCTACCAAAAGCCATGATAACTGGCGCCAGCATGAGCAGTCCCAACGGTATCAGCATTGGCGCACCGGCTTGATAGCACTCCTTGCTAAACAAATACTTTTGCGCAGGCGTCCAGTTGGTGCCGCCATATTCAGCAGGCCATTGCGGCACGGCCCAACCTTTTTCTACCAGGATGGCCTGCCACTGCAGGGCAATGTCTTTTTCCACAAAGACGCTGCCATTGTTGGCGGTGCCGTCGATTATGTGTTGTGGCAAGTTGTCGGCAAGAAACTGACGAACTTCACTTTGGAACTGCCGTTCTTCTGGGCTGAAATTCAAATTCATCGATTTGACCTGAAAAATTAGCTGACTGGCGTCATGGCCCAATGGATGCCGCGACGCAAGAGTTCGTAGAATTCCTCGGTTCGCCAGGCACCTTCTTCCGGGACCGGGTATTCCTCCATCAGTGGTTGCATATCGTATTTGCCACGACAGTGCCCCAGGGTCAGGTACAGTACCTGGCCCTCACCGTAGGGGTGTATATACAGTACCGGCTGTATGTCGCTATCTTTCACCCAATCATGCCGTATGAAGTTCGGTACGGGTTCGGACCAGCTGGCATGCAACAGCGTCTGGTGTTCGCCATGGAACTTGCTCAGGTACAGTTCATCGTCCACCTTGAAGGAGGGGATATTCCTGACCAGAGGATGGTCCGGCTCTGTCACCAGTACGCTGTATTCATGGATGGGTGGGTGCGCCTTGAATTGGCTTCCCAGTATTTCCATGAAAGCTTTGTTTTCCTCAGGACAATCAACCTGGGGGTTACCCGAGTCATCGGGCTCCAGGAAACGCAAAATGGAATTGGTGCCGTGTAGTGCAAACCACTTTTTGCCGCCATTAATGTAGTCACATAAACGGCGGGTTTCATCTTCTGAAGGGATAACGTCACAGGTATAGGTGATCAGGAAGTCAGACTCGCAAATCGCTGCTATATCACTGTAATCGGCCCCAACGCGCACCTTGATGCGAGGATGCTCAGCGAGCAGCTTGAGTATTTCCAGTCGCGCGTGATCGATATTATGGTATTTGCCGCCCGCAACCAGGTAAACGTCTATACGATCACTTTTACTCATGCTAAAGCTGCACGCGTTTGGTGAATCCGCCGTCTGCTACCAGGTTGACACCCGTGATCAGGCTCGCTGCAGGGCTGGCCAGGAACGCCACGGCATTGGCGATTTCCGTAGCAGTACCCATGCGTCCCTGTGGGATCTGTGCCAGAGTGCTGTCATAGAGTTCGGCCATGTTGTTCTTGATGAATTCCCAGGCACCGCCTTCGATATAAACCGGACCGGGTGAAACGCAGTTCACACGGATGCCGCCAGGTGCGAGGGCCTGGCTGAGCTGTTTGGCGTGTATTATCAGGGCACCCTTGATCGCGTTATACGGCTGTGGCCCCATGAATGTTTCCACGCCAGCTGTGCTGGAAATCACCACTATCGCAGCCGCTGCAGATTTTTCCAGAAACGGCATTGCTGCCTCGATGCCACGCGTGGTGCCCATCAGGTCGACATTGAAGTTGTTTTCCCAGCCTGCGTCGCTCATGTCACCACCGCCGGCGCTAACGTTTGGCACGAAGATATCAATGCCCCCCAGTTGTTCGCCAACACTGGCGATCCACGCCTGATAGGACTCTTTGTCCGCAACGTCTACGGCAGAACCCACTACCTTGACACCTTTGGCACTCAACTCACTCACCGCAGAGGCGACTTCGTCTGGATTGCGTGAGCAGATCGCCAGGTCGACACCTTCGTCCGCCAGCAAGTTGGCGATAGCTCTGCCAATGCCACGCGTTGAGCCAGTGATAACTGCTTTTTTTCCGGATAGTCCGAGATCCATATTTGTCTCCTGAAGTGATAGTGCGTCGTTTATCGTTATGTCTAAGGTACAGCGCCTGTAGCCAGAAAGGCCGCATGGTCTGCGTTGTGCCTGAGTGTCAATTTCTACTTGTAAAGCACGTTATCAAACCTGTTTCTAAAAAACAATCAGATTTGACTGTTTATTTTCTATCCGATAATGTGGTCACCCCGGCGCTCTGCAAATACGCATAAATAAGCCTGATTTTTCGCTGGGACAGGAGCACTGAATGAGCAAGTCTGTAGCTGACTACGATTTTTTCGACCCCGAGGTAATTGAATGTCCTTTTGATTTTTACCAGGCGTTGCGGGAGCAGGCTCCTGTCTATCAATTGCCAGGAACCGAAATATTTATGGTGTCCAAGCATGCTGATATTCGTCAGGCGCTTAAAGATACAACAACATTCTCCAGTGATTTCAGTCACTTGTTGCAGGGCCCTGAACCCTCGGCAGAAGCGGCGAAAATCTATGAGGACGGCTATGATCAGGTGGATACCCTGCTGACCATGGACCCGCCGCGGCACAAGGTTTATCGCTCTTTGATCAATAAGGTGTTTTCTGCCAAGCGGGTAGAGCAGATGCATGCCTACATTGAGCAAATTGCTGACGAGTTGATAGATGGCTTTATCCAAAAAGGCGAGTGCGAGTTTATCAAGGATTTTGCAACGCCCCTGCCGGTCTATGTCATAGCAGACCAATTGGGCGTGCCGCGCAGCGATCTGGAGAAATTCAAGAGCTGGTCTGATGCCTTTGCATCCCGTCTTGGGGGCATGGTGACCGCTGAAGAAGAGATCCAGAACGCGCGCCTGATTGTTGAATATCAACAGTATATGGTATCCGTGGTGAACGATCGCCGGGCCAACCCGCAGGACGATATGATCAGTGATCTGGCCAACTCAACCATAGATGATGGGCGCCGGATGACGCTGGAGGAGTTGCTGAGTATGATCCAGCAGTTGCTGGTTGCGGGCAATGAGACCACCACCTCGGCGATTGCCGGAGGCATGCTGTCATTGATACAGCTGTCTGACCAGCTACAGATCTTGCTGGATGATCCGTCGATGATTAAAAATGCGGTGGAAGAAATTCTGCGAATGGAGACGCCCAGTGCCGGACTTTGGCGGGTCGTTACCTGCGATACGCAATTGCGCGACGTAGCCATCCCCAAGGGCTCTTTACTGATGTTGCGCTACGCGTCGGGTAATCGCGATGAAGACGTGTTTGATGATGCAGAAAATATGGACGTTTGTCGCAGGAATGCCAATGAAAATATCGCGTTTGGTCAGGGTATTCACTTTTGTCCGGGTGCCATGCTGGGGCGTAAGGAGATGAATGTGTCGTTTCAAAAACTGCTACAGCGCCTGACCAATGTGCAGTTGGCTGCGGGGAAAAATGACCTGAGTCACTGGCCGAATGTAGTGTTGCGCGGCCTGAAGGAATTGCATATTACTTTTGAGAAAAAATGACCCCTAAACGCCGCAGGAGAAAAACATGAAGCTTTATTCCTCCGTGGGTCCCAACCCGCGCATTGTAAGAATGTTTATGGCTGAACGTGGCGTGCAGTTGCCCGAGATAGACGTGGATATTCTGTCCGGGGAAAATCTGGCAGACGCCTACAGGAAAATGAATCCCTCAGCCCAGTCACCTTGTCTAGAACTGGATGACGGGTCGACCGTGGCAGAAGTGACGGTAATTTGTGCTTATCTCGATGAAATTACCGACGGTGCGTCACTTATAGGCAGTACACCGCAGCAACGAGCAGAAACCCGGATGTGGAATCGACGTTTTGACGTGCGTATTCTGGAACCTCTTTCATTGGGCTTTCGCAGTGCCGAGGCTTTGGAAATGTTCAAAGATCGCTGCCGTGTCATACCCCATGCGGCGGATGATCTTAAGGCCACGGTACAGGATTCCTGGGCCTGGCTGGAACCGTTGATGGCGAACAAGCAGTTTGTTTGTGGTGATCGATTTACGCTGGCTGACATTCAACTGTATATATTCGCTGATTTTGGCAGGGCGGTAGGGCAGGGGATTCCCGACGGCCAGCCCAATCTGCAAGCCTGGTTTTCCCGCATTGCAGAGCGCCCGAGTGTCGGCAGCAGCTGGCATCCATCCGAATTGGCCGCGGCCGGTTGAGCGTACAACATAATATATACAGCGAGAATTGAAGTATGAAAGCTGCAGTCTTCAAAGAAGTTGGCATGCCACTACAGGTGGAAACGGTTAAAGATCCAACCCCCGAAGCCACTGAGTTGGTGATGAAAGTGGGTTATTGTGGGGTGTGCGGGACAGATTTACACGCGACTCGCGACGGCCTTACCACCGCTTGCTGTGACCGGATTCTCGGTCATGAATATGTGGGTGAAATTGTTGAAGTCGGTAAAGAGGCCGCTGGCAATTGGCAGGTGGGGGACAGGGTGTGTGCCTTGCCTTTTATCGCCTGTGGCCATTGTCTGCCGTGTGCGGCTGGTCACTTTTTTGAATGTCAGGATAAAAAAGTCTCAGGGGTCGACGACCAGGGTGGCTTTGCGGAGTATGTAACCACCGGCTCGCGGGAAACTATTTTGTTGCCCGATGACCTGGAGCTACAACCGGCTGCACTGGTGGAGCCGCTGGCGGTTGGTATTCATGCTGTGCGGATCGCGGATGTTAAGGCGGGTAACCGGGTTATGATTATCGGAGCCGGGCCAATCGGTTTAACGGTAGCCCTGTGGTGCAGATTCTTCGGTGCACGAGAGGTGGTGGTCAGTGAGGTGGCGCAAACGCGCGTTGATCTGGCGATGAAAATGGGTGCGACCCATGTGCTTCAGCCGGAGATGGAGCGCGGTGCTGAGGGTTTGTTGCAGCAGTTCTGCGATGTCGCCGGTGGGCCGCCGGATATAATTTTCGAATGTGTGGGAGCGCCCGGCCTGCTGCAACAGTGTATGGAAATGGCACCGCAGCGGGGCAAGATCATCCCGGTTGGTGTCTGTGAACAGCCCGATAATATCATGCCATTTTTTGGGCTTATCAAAGAGTTGCGTATTCAGTTCGCTATCGCCTACACCCTGGATGATTTTGAAACCTGTGTGGCAATGTTGGCTGAGGGGCGCATAGATATCACACCCATGATCACCGACGTTATCAGCCTTGAGGAGCTACCCGATGCCTTCGAAGCACTGCGTACACCCAGCCACCAGTGCAAGGTGTTGACCCGGTTCTAGGGTGCCTCGTCACTCATAATGTAACATTGGGCGAGCCGTCCACCGGGAGCACCGGTTAGACGCGCAGGAGCTCAGTCCCGGAAGTAATCTACGCCGACGATTTCTTGCCAGCGGTCATAGAAGGCCTCACCCTGCAGGCGGTTGGCCTCTATCCACTCGTCATCAGTCACGCTGGCTCGGCCGGCAAGGTCCTCTATCGCGTCCTGCCCCACGGGGTAGCGGAAGTGGGGATTGTCGGATTCTATGGCGTGGGCGATTGCCGCGGCAACCTCGATCGGCATGGCCGGGTTCTTCATGGTGTGTGTGGCCCAGCCGACGAGCCGTTCCAGGCTAGTGGTGTAATGGGTGTCGGGTGGTGGTGGTGTACCCTTTTCCCAGGCTGGGGTGGGCACGCTTCCGGGCTCGATAACAGCTACGCGCACGTTGAACTCGGCCATTTCGAAGGCCAGGGCCTCACTGAGCCCCTCAAGAGCCCACTTGGCGGCAGAGTAGTGGCCGTGGCAACCGAATACCATACGGCCTGCCAGGGACCCCACGTTGATGATACGGCCGGCGCGCTGTTCTCGCATAACAGGCGTGACGGCCAGCAACATTCGCGTGGTGCCGAAGTAGTTGGTTTCGAACACCTCCCGTACCTCATCCAGCGGTGTTTCCTCCACCGCCCGGCCGCCGCCAATGCCCGCGTTGTTGACCAGGGCGTCAATACGCCCGGATTTCGCCATAATGGCGCCCACGGCCTGGTCGACAGAATTCTGGTCGGTTATATCCAGTTGGATGATCTCCACCGACAGGTCCTCTGCGGCTATTTTGCCCCGGAGTTCATCCACCTTATCTGGGCTGCGTACACCGGCAAAGACCTGGTGACCCTTGCTTGCCAGGTGCAGGGCTGTTGCCTGGCCAATACCGGTGCTGGCGCCGGTTACGAGTATGACGGACATGGCTTCTCTCTCTATGTTGGTTATCAGGGGGGGCTGTCTTTGTTAGTGTCCCCGGGGGTGAACTGCCCCTGCCGGTTTTTAAAATCTATACGATACTCACAGCTGACGCAGCGACGCATTCCCTCGCGCATACTGACATTGAGCAGCTGCAATTGTTCTACTTCGCGTTCCAGGCTCCTGATGCGACGCTGCTGCGCCAGCAGTTGTGCCCGGGGCGAAAAGAGGTCGCGCAGGGACAGCATTAGTCGGTAGCCCAGCTCATCCTTACGGTACAGCTGGTTTGCGGCAGGTGTGGATCGAATTCCATCTTCAAACCTCCGCCTTCACCCTTGAACATTGCCTCAAAGGGGCCTTTACAAATATTCAGGCAACCCTCTTCAGGCAGGGCGTTGGGGTTGGGCAGATCCTCTTGCCTGCCACAGGTGTGCCAGGCGCAGTCTGGAATCTCCATCACGGTGAGTCCATTGGCCGGATCGTATTCGGTGATAGTGGCCCGGCCGGTAAGCCAATGAGCCGGATTGAAAGTCTCGAACAGGAAAGTACTCCAGCGCCCCGGTTTCGTCGGTTTGCCATCCCTGGATGGTTTGGTTTTCTTGTTTTTGTTTTTCTCTGACATGCTGTTCATCATGTTGAGAAAGTCGGCGGAGGTTTCATTGGAAAGCGCCACCGATGTACCGATGACGATCTCTTCGAACTGTTTCTGGTTGTAGTATTTGTGCAGCTCCAGTAGCGCCCACTCGGCCTCGCGCACGAAGTTGCCGTAGCGCTTGCGCCATTTTTCCCGGGGGGATTCGAAGCGCGTCAAAATTTCACGACGTGACTTGATCTCCTCATAGTCACGGTCAACCTGCTCCTTGTCACCGGACAAACGCAGGATGGGCACAAAGGTATGGCTGATAATCGGCATGGCCTTTTTGACCAGCATGGAGTTGGACATCCACATGTCTATCCAGGCTTGCGGTCCCCAGTTGTAATAAAAGCCGGATTTTTTTGCGGCAGGGACTCGCCCTGAACGTTGATCGCTGGTAATGATGGCATCGTCAGTCATGACAGACCCTCCCAGGCTCTGCGAAGGTACTTAAAAAATCCCCCGCAGGATTAAGCAAGTATAGCTCCTGGGGGAGAATGTATCTGTTCATCGGTTGAACCGCACGGTGATGCCGTAGCTCGACTTCGGTGCTGTCACCCCTGCGTAACCGCCAATGGCAGGAGTGTCCAGTCCCCAGGCGTAATATTCTTCATCCAGCATATTGCGTCCCCACAGCGCCACTTCCCAGTCCCGTGCATGATTGCTCAGGCTGAGTCTGAGGTTGACCAGATGGACATCGTCATTTGTCAGGTTCGGGTCCAGATCCTGGTCCAGATAAAATTCGTCGATATAGCTGTGTTCCAGCCGAATTGTGCCTAACAGGTCGTTGCCCAGTTCCATATCGTAATGAACGTATGAACTGACGGTCCACTCCGGGGAGTTATCCAGCGGTTTGTCGGCAAGGTCCTGGACGCAATCGCTCCCGGTTCCTGGAGAGCCCGACTGGTTTCCATCGACGATGTAGAATTCGTAAAAAGTCTGGGCGATGGTGCATTGGCCTTTATCGAATGAGTCGTACTCGGCCTTGGTGTAACCGATGGCGGTGCCAATGGTCATGTCGACCATTGGAATGAACGTCAGTTCAAGCTCGGTACCATAGCTACGCATGTCGCCGGCATTGACTACCCGGACACCTGAGCCATCGAAGGCCTGGGACTGAAAATCCTCGTAATCGACCAGAAACAGGGTGCCGTTAATTTGCAGGCGCCTGTCTGCCCAGGAACCTTTCCAGCCCAGCTCATAGTTGGTGGCGGTTTCCTCGTCAAATTCGCCAGTGTTGCCCTGGGCCTGTCGTACCTGGTCATAGCCGCCAGATTTGAAGCCCCGGCTTATCGAGGCGTAGCCCATGACGTCAGGGTTGAAGAAATAGCGCGCGATCAAGGTCGGGGAGACGTTTGTGTCACTGCGGCTGTCGTCATAGTAAATGTCGGGGCCGCCTACCGGGGGGACATCAAAAGGAAATGTCGGGTCTGTGATCTGGGATCCTTCGCGCTCTTTTTTCTCGTAGGTATAGCGCATGCCCAGGGTGGTACTGAATTCGTCGCTGATATTCCAGGTTAGCTGTCCATATGCCGCGTAGCTGGTGGTGGTGTAAGTGTTGTCGTCGGTATTGACGAAGCCACCCGGAAATATATCTCCGATGGTGATGTCGGTGGGGGGGAGTATCCGCGTGTTATCGACCAGGGCATCCAGCTGTTGGAATGTGCCGACAGAATCCATATCTGAATAGTAGGCGTACAGCCCGCCCTGGTAATCGAACTTTTCTCCGCCGGCAGAGGTTATGTGCAATTCCGAAGAGTATTGGTCAAGATCGATATCCGTTGTCGCTATTGCCGCGTTGTACGCGGTGAAGTCACCGTCGAAGGCGTTGTCGAAATCGTAAAATCGCCAGGAATTAAGGAAGGTCAGGGTATTGTCATTGGCCAGGTCCTTGCTCCACTCTGCCGCAAACCCGCCCACCTTCACCTTGTTGTACAGCTCGGCATCAAACCAGTAGTCATCGCTGAATGGATCAGGCTGCGGTGGGGAAAACCCCTCCGAGTCCTCCAGGGCAGAGTATTTCAGGATGGGTTCGCCCGCGTCGCTAAGCCCGAGCATCTCCTGCAATTGCGCGGAGGGGTTGTTCGTGGCGGGTGCGTTCAGTGGGGACAGACCGTCGTACGCTATCGTCGCAATAGCGCAGCAGTCGGTATCCTCCTTGGTGTAATCCAGGGTGAGGATCAACTCGCCGAAGTCATTGCCGCCGGACTCGCCTGCCATATCAAACAGAACGCGGGCCCGACCACCGTACTTGTTGGCGTCGTTGGCGTCGTTAGCGCCCTCGCCGGCGTAGGTGTTCTCGTAAAGGTGGTCGCCATCGATACCAAAGCCGGTCAGGCGCATGGCGTGATTGGCATCGCCAAACGGGATGTTTACCATGCCGCGCACTTCCAGTCGCTCGTTGTCATCGTAGTTAAGCTCCGCCATGGCTTCGAATTCAGTTGACGGTGTTTTAGTGATAATACTAATGGCGCCGGCTGCGGTATTCTTGCCGTATAGCGTTCCCTGGGGGCCCCGTAATATCTCCACACGCTCCACATCAACGAGGTCGCTGATGCTCATACCGGCGCGGCCCTGGTAGATGCCATCGATAAATATCCCCACGCTGGGATCTATGCCGGAATTTGAACCTGCGGAACCAATCCCCCGTATCCTGAAAGAGGTATGCCTTGAGCTTGGTCCGGGTGTGATCTTCAGGTTGGGCGTGTACTGTTCGAGGTCAGCGAGACCGTTTACGCCAGTATCTCGAAGGAAGTCGCTGGAGAAGGCTGTCACAGAGATGGGTACTTCCTGCAGGGATTCCACCCGGCGATTGGCTGTAACGAGAACCTCTTCCAGCACCATTGTCGACGAGCGTTTCGCTGGGGAGGCGGCGTCGGCTTCCTGGGCATAAGCGACCATGGACAGGTGCTGGGCCAGGATTGCCAGAGCCATTAACGGCGTATATTTACCCATGATTTTCACCATTGAAACTGCTTATGATTATCTGGCACGATAAGAGCTGTAAAATACCGCATGTAGTGGTGCTTTTACGGTGTACAGCTACAGTATCAAATCATCATTTTAAAAACAAACAGAATTGACTGATTTTAATTGAGGCGCTACTGTGGCCTTTCGTAATTGACGCAATAAAGAGGAACATCATGGCCGTCCCAATGCCCACTACCAATCCATTCTTGAACTTTCCCTACGGACCTATACAGATGGAGTGCGATGCCCACGACCTGGTGGTCGAGGGGGAGATCCCCGCGGATCTTTGTGGGACTTTGTATCGCAATGGACCCAATCAGCGCTACAACCCCCGGGGGGACTATCACCTGTTTGCCGGTGACGGTATGTTGCATGCCTTTCATATCAAGGACGGCAAAGTCGATTATCGTAATCGCTGGGTACGCACGGCCAAGTGGAAAATAGAAGACAGGGAAGGCCGCGCCGTGGTCAACCCAATGAATCCCTTTGATTGTGAACCTGAGTACAGTGATTTTGTGCTGGTAGATAAGGAGGGCTTGGCCAACACCGCGGTGGTGTGGCACGCGGATCGATTGCTGACCATGGAAGAGGGGCACCCTCCCTATGAGCTGGACCCGGTTAGCCTTGACTCAGTTGGGACCTGGTCCTTCAGAGGCAAGCTACACAGCGCGATGACGGCGCATCCCAAGATAGACCCGAAAACCGGTGAGATGGTCTTCTTTGCGTATATGGCCACGGGACCATTCTCCGCTGATGTCGTTGTGCATAAAGTGAATCCCCAGGGAATTCTGACAGAGAGTGTTTTTATTGCCACGCCTTTTTCTTCGATGGTGCACGATTTTGTTATCACTGAGAACTACATCATGATTCCGATAATGCCTATTACCGGCAGTTTGGAGCGCGCCATGGAAGGAGGGCCTCCCTTTGCCTGGCAGCCGGAGATGGGTGTGCATTTGGGTATATTGCCGCGCCATGGTGGCAGCGCCGAAGATATCCGCTGGATTGAGATGGATGTGTGCTTCGCCTTCCATTTTATGAACGGCTTTGATCGTGACGGTGTGATCACCATCGATGCCTGTCAGTTCGAGCAGGCGCCGTTATTCCCCACGCCTGATGGCGAGTCGACTGGCAAAGCCCAGCCTTTTCTGTCGCGCTGGACCATAGATTTGAATGACCCTGAAGCCAGGGGACAATTTGAGCGCATTGATGAATTCGAGTCAGAATTCCCCCAATGTGACCCGCGTTATGTTGGCCAGGAGTACCGGCACGGTTGGTATACGTCGCCGGACGGGCAATTGCGCAGCGAGTTGGAAGCCAATGACAACTACTACAATACAGTGGGCCACTATGATCATCAGACCGGAGCAGTAGATCGCTATTCCTGCGGTCAGGCGATGACTTCTGAGGCTCTTTTCGTACCGGCTGCGGTCGATTCGGCAGAAGGGGAGGGTTATTTATTGTCCGTGGTAACCAGCTTTGAGACCAGGACCAGTAGCCTGTATATTTTTAATGCTCTGGAGGTTTCAGCAGGTCCAATAGCCAAGGTGCACTTATCTCACTGTGTCCCCGCCGGATTTCATGGTACCTGGCGCCCGGATAACTAGTCGCTAAGCGAGGTTTGGCACCGCCACCACTGCGCTGCCTTCCAGTAGTACACCTCTTTCGCTGTGCTCCAGCCAAATCCTGCACTCGGCCAGTTGTTCTTCAGGACCCTCGCGCAGCGCCATAACCTCGCCGCGGGCAACCACATACTCTGCGTCCAGCACAACCTGCGGGAAGCGCATTACGATGCGGCGAATACAGCTCGGGCCGGCCCAGGCGTGCAGCATATTCACCATATAGCTCAGGCCCAGTGGGCCCTGGTTGATCGTACGCTGGCCGAGTTCCAAAGGGAGAGCGGCCACGGCGTCCCTGTCCCAGTGAAGGGGGTTGGGGTCGCGCAACAGGGCGGCCATTGTACGCATACGCTGTGCTGAGACGTGTTCCATTACCCACTCGGGGATCTGGTCTCCCACCGCGGGCGTCACAGGGTATTCCTCGTATAGAGCCATGTGATCGTGCTGCGCGCGGCTATTATTTTCTCGGGATTATGTATTTCGAAACGAAATTGAATACGGTCGTGGACATTAAGTTGTGCGCTATTACGGCGTTCAGCGCTGCTAATTTCGCCGCTGATGCTGTAGCAAATTTCTTCCTTCAGGGGTATGAAGATTTCCCAGTCGTAGCTCTCGATCATAATTGAAAGATCCGATTCTGCCTGACCCAATGCGAACATTTCGGCGATGGATGTTCCTGCCCCGAAGATGGGCATATGAAACAGCGCCACGGGGTGAACCATGTCGTTGGGCAGTAGCTCTGCGCCGGTACATTCGGTGAGCAGAGCATTCTCCCAGTGTTCAACCGTGTAACTGCCACCGGGGAAACGGTGCCCGGTCAGGCCTGTTATGACGGATTCACCGGGGACGCTGTAGTCAGTCATGGGAGCGATTACCAGCCATTGGTATGCAGCGCATGATCCAGTGACTTGCGCGGCGCAACTTTGAAGTCGGTGCCCCTGGTATAGGCGATTGGAATCAGTGCTACCTGACTGAAGTCGTCTGGAATATTCAGTAGCGCGGCGGCTTCGTCAGCGTAGTTCAGGTGCAGGGTAGTCCAGCAGGTACCCAGGCCGCGCTCCCGCGCCGCCAGCATAAAGCTCCAGACAGCCGGAAGAATAGAGCCGTAGATTCCCGAGATGATCGACAGTGGCAGTCCGGGCGCATCGGGATTTCCGCTGCAGCAGGGAATTAACATCGCCGGGACCCGTGCCAGATTGTCCGCCAGATATTGGGCGGAGCTGAGCACACGCTGCTGAACTTCGCGCATGCTGGGATCATCGGTGTGCAGCATGGTGGGCTGTGCGGGGCCACTCTCGTACTCGGCGAAGGCTTTTTGGTAAAGCGCCGCAAGCGCCGCTTTCTTGTGGGTATCGGTAACCAGGATAAAATGCCAGCCTTGGGAATTAGAGCCTGATGGCGCTTGCAGGGCGATTTCCAGGCACTCTTTAAGTACTGACATTGCCACCGGTTTATCCAGGTCCAGGCGTTTGCGCACGGCTCGTGTGGTGGTCAGTAGTTCGTCAGCACTCAGGTTTAGGTGGGGCATTTTTGCTCTTCTTGTCCTGTTTCCAGCGTCATGGGTTGATACTGAGTCTAGGGCAAAATGCGTTCAAATAAAACAGTATCGACTGATTGTTTTGCAGTCCTCCCTTTGCTAGCATGTCTTTAATCGCCAGCTCCCGCTGCCGGACTAAACAAACATTGAAAAAACGGACCTCATTGTGGATTTTTCCTTTACCCAAGAGCAGACCATGCTGCGTGATAGCGTGGATAAATTCGTCAGCGACAACTGTGGCGTTGAGCGTCACAGGCATTTGTGCACGACGCAATTGGGTTACGATGCCGCGCAGTGGCAGCAGTTTGCGGATCTGGGTTGGTTGGGTGTGCCGTTCAGTGAAGAGTATGGTGGAATTGGTGGCGGCGCTACCGATGTGATGGTAATGGCTGAAGCCCTTGGTCGCGGGCTGGTGCGTGAACCCTATCTTGCTACCGTAGTTACCTGTGGCGGCTTTCTACGTCACGCGGGTAACCCTCGACAGTGCGCGCAGTATATCCCTGACGTCATTGCTGGCAGTACCCAATGGGCTTTTGCCTGCGCCGAAAAAAATAGTGGTTACTCGCTGGATCGTATCGATACTACGGCGCAGCTACAGGGCGATGACTATCTGCTGAGAGGCGAAAAAACGACAGTATTGAATGGGCATTGTGCTGATTTTTTTGTGGTGTCTGCAAAAATCTCCGAAGCTGAAGGCCTGCGCGGAGGGCTTACCCTGTTTATTGTCGATGCGACCCTGCCTGGTATTACGCGCCAGCCCTTCGTTGCCGTGGACGGCAGTAGCGGCGCGACTGTGCAGTTGCAAGATGTGCTAATTGGCACGGATCAGGTGTTGGGTACTGTTGGCCAGGGATTGTCATTAATGGAAGCGGTTATTGACGAGGCTATCGTGGCGCTGGGCGGAGAAGCCCTGGGTGCGATGCAGTCATTACTGGATGCGACCGTGGAATACACCAGCACGCGCCAGCAATTTGGTCAGCCGATCAGTAAATTCCAGGTGCTGCAGCACCGCATGGCGGATATGTACCTCAAAATAGAGGAGACCCGTTCATTGTTGTTCAATGCAGCGATTCAACTGGAGGAGGGCAGCGCGCAGGCGGCTAGTGCTTGTGCCGCACTGAAGGTGAAGGTCAGCGAAGCCAGCCGCTATGTTGCGCAGGAGGCGGTGCAGTTACATGGTGGTATCGGTATGACCGACGAGTTATGTGTGGGCCATCATTACAAACGCCTGATGCTGCTATCGCGGCTGTACGGTGATGAAGCATATTATCTGCAAAAATATGCAGACTTGAGTGCTGGTGGAGTTGCTTAGTACCGGTTCCCTGGTGCTTTAGAACTCGTCACTCTTGTGATTACTTGCCGTTAGAGTGCCGGCCAATGGCGGAGCTTTCGCCGTCTTCAAAAATCTCTTCCAGGCGGTCAGCCAGATAGTTCAGTAGCCGCCCAACTCGCTCGTTTTTATCGCTGGATAGTTGGCCTGCAGCCATGCCTTCCATCATGAATTTGGTGACATCCATCGCCAACAAAAAACGATCGCCGCGGTCATTCCACTCCTCGAACAGGTTGGTGTTGGACTCGCGTACATGTTGTTCAAACAGCAGTTGAGAACTTTCAAGGATGACCTTTAGCTCCGGGTCTGTTCGACTCGATACACACAATTCATGGTAAACAACGGATAAATCGCCACTTAGATGATCCCAGTACGCATCCAGTCCCGCGCGTCTGCGCTTCTGGCCTTTCAGTGATTTTGGAATACTGGCGACTCGTCGGGTGTAATCTTCCAGAAGCTTGTCGTGAAGGTACTCCACCGCCGCCTGAATGAGCTCGGTTTTGGATGGGAAGTGGTGCAGCATAGCGCCGCGTGATACGCCGGCCGAACTGGCTACCTTGGCCGTCGTAACGTTGGTGTACCCCAGCTCTACGAAACAGTTAATCGCGGCGTCCAGGATGCGATCGCGAGTCATGGCGCTTTTTTGCGCCTGCCAGCTGATATCCCCGCCTTCTGCAGCGATGGCTTTCTTCTCGGGGTTTTTTGCTTTATTGATCGACATTGGATCGGTTTGCCTCGGGACAACGACTAAAAACAAGGGTGACTGATTTAAACAGGCTGGCGTTGATTGCGAGTATATACGAATTGTCGCTGCTTAATCGAATCGCGGCTGACACTGCATCAATCATTCACGCCTCCCATGCACAGGTATTTTATTTCCAGGTAATCATCGATGCCGTATTTGGAGCCTTCGCGGCCGATACCCGATTCCTTCATTCCACCAAATGGCGCTACCTCGGTGGAGATGACACCCTCGTTTATACCAACGATACCGAAGTCCAGTCCTTCACTGACGCGCCAGATACGACCTATATCTCTTGCGTAAAAATAGGCAGACAGGCCAAATGGGGTATCGTTACCGATGCGGATCGCTTCTTCTTCGGTTTTAAATTTAAACAGGGGTGCGATAGGGCCAAAAATCTCCTCTTTGTAGACATCCATGGTGTCGTCCACATCGACCAGTACAGTGGGTGGGTAAAAATTTCTCCCTTCGGTTGGTGTTCCGGGGCCACCGATTAGCACTTTGGCACCGTTCGCGGTGGCCTGTTCGACAATGGCACTGACTTTGTTGAACGCATCGTCATTAATCAGCGGACCAATGGTCACGCCGTCATCTGCCCCATTGCCCACTTTCAGCTGTTGCACCGCTGCCAGCAGTTTATTGGAGAATTCGTCGAATACCGATTCCTGCACCAGGATGCGGTTAGCGCAGACACAGGTTTGTCCTGCGTTGCGGTATTTTGAGGCCATGGCGCCAACAACAGCCGCGTCCAGGTCAGCGTCATCGAAGACAATGAACGGTGCATTACCGCCAAGCTCCATCGAGGTTTTTTTAACCGTGCGCGCACATTGCTCCATGAGTATCTTGCCGATCTCGGTGGAGCCGGTGAATGTCAATTTGCGCACGATGGGGTTGCCGGTCATCTCACCGCCGATGGCCCTGGCGTTGTTGCCTGCGACAACGCTGAAGACGCCGGCGGGAATGCCGGCACGTTGGCCCAGTTCGGCCAGTGCCAAGGCGCACAATGGCGTCTCTGTGGCCGGCTTCAAAAGGATAGTGCAGCCAGCAGCGAGGGCCGGCGCTACCTTACGTGTAATCATCGCGATAGGAAAGTTCCAGGGGGTGATGGCGGCGACTACCCCAACGGGCTGTTTTACGGTGACGATGCGCTGGTTAGCGTTGTTGGCACTGATAGTGTCGCCATAGACGCGGCGCCCTTCTTCTGCAAACCATTCAACAAACGCCGCACCGTAGGCGACTTCGCCGCGGGATTCGGCCAATGGCTTGCCCTGTTCAGCTGTCATAAGTTGCGCCAGGTCTTCCTGATGTTCCATGATTAGCTGGAACCAGCGTTTCAAAATAGCTGACCGCTGTTTTGCAACGACTCCGCGCCAGCTTTCAAAGGCAGTTTCCGCCGCTTCGATAGCACGGCGGGTTTCTTCTGCCCCGGCATTGGGGATATCAATAATCTTTTCTTTATTAGCCGGATTGAATACTCCCATGGTGGCACCATTGTCGGCATCCACCCAGTTACCATCGATATAGAGTTGCGAACGCAATAAAGTGTTGTCTGCAAGTGTCAGCATAAAATTCAATGTATCCTTTGGTCGTGTTTTTTAATGTGTTTGTTGCATGTTGCTGTGATTGTCGGTGAAACGGTTTTCAGACTTTTCCTATCGCAACTGGAATGCTGCTCTGCCGGGGCATGCCGGAATATTTTTCGGAAGATTCGAGATTGTTGATCAGGCGATTGGTATTGCTGCCAATGTCACGAATTTTTGCATCTGATTTGTCTTTCGGATCCGGTGATCCGCCCCAGCAATGGGACATTGAAATGACGCCGGGCTTAATGTCATCGCTGGCCGCCGCAATCGCGGGGATCACGCCGTGAGATGATCTGATTTCTATTATCTCGTCATTGCTGATACCCAGCGCTGCCATGTCTTGCGAATGAATGTAGGCGGGGTTGGTGGTGCCCTTGCTCTTCAACAAACTCAGTTCCGGGCCCGTCGAATTGTAGGTGTTTTTCATACGACGGCTGATCAAAAGCATTGGGTATTCGCCTGCTGGTGACAGTGCCGTGTCGTTGTAGGCCGACTCCAGTTCTTGCGCCAGACCCGGGGGAAACAGCTGCAGGTGGCCGCGCGTCGCAGGGTCGGCTGGACCCAGGATGACATCCGGAACGTCATAGATGGTGCCGCCCTGGTTGTTATAGATGTCTTGTATCGCTACCCGGGAGTTTTGCGTTATATTTTTTAGCAGGTCCAGTTTCGTGGGCTTTTCTTTCATATCGATGGGGCCATTGTCGAGGCTCATGGGTAACCCCATACGTTTGCCCATGGCCCAGAAGAATTCCCACTCCTCAATTTTGTCGCCCTCAGCTTCCACCACGGTCTGGGTATACTGGCTATAGGGTTGGTCGTGCCAGATGTCTGTGAGCAGTGTCACATCTTCCCGTTCGAGGCATATTTTTGGGGCCAATACATAGTCTGCCATTTGTGCAGTGGCAGACATTTTCAGATCGATACAGACCAGCAATTCCAGTCCAGCCAGCGCTTTATGGGTCTTTTGCTGGTCGGGCCACGCCAATAATGGGTTACCGCCAACACAAATCAGGGCCTTGATCTGCCCTTCGCCTTCGATCAGCATTTCGTCACTGATTACAGCGGTGGGCATTTCCGCACGCGGGCCGTAGGCAGAGAGCACCATGGTCTCACCAATGTCATCGGAAACCCGGGTTTTCAGGCCGTCATCCAGCCATTGTTGCTGGGGTGAGGTGGCTTGTGCCAGGCGTGGTCCGGCAGGCGTTAAAACCCCTGGGTTGGGCAGGCGCTCGCCAGCGCGATAATGGCGGCCACAGATAGCATTGAGGGTTTGTACCAGGTGTTGTAACAGGTTGGGGTGGGGTCCCATTTCCGGGCCGGTGCCGGTTACTGCCGAGCCTCGTGGGCCGGCGGCGAACATCCTGGCAGCATCAATGATTTGCTGTTCGGGAATGTCGGCAGCCGTGGCGACACGTTGCGGCGTGAACCGCTGAATGTGTTCGGTCAGTTGATCCAGTCCTTGAATATGCTCTGCGCAGAAATCCTCATCCTGCAGATTTTCCGTGAGGATGACATAAATGATACTGGCGACCACCGCGGCATCCTGCCCGGGTCTTACTTGCAAGTGTAAGTCGGCTCGGCTGGCGACTTCGGTCTCGCGTGGATCCAGGCAGATGATTTTGATACCGCGTTTTTTTCCTTCTCGCAGAGCATTGAAAGGGCTGAAAGAGGGTATACCGCCAGGTATGGAGTAGTGTGAAACCAGGGTGTTATTGCCAATGATCAAGGACACGTCTGAGTCGTTCCACATATGGCTGCCGCCATTCCACCAACCCATACGCGCCGGACCTATGGCTACCTTGGCCGGCTGGTCTATGGTGACACTGGTGTAGTAAGACGGTGAGTCAATGGCACAGTGGAATGCTCTGGCAACATCGTGAGCTGCAGAGTTCTGGTAGGAGTAGGTGCCGTTGTAGCTGGCGATGCTGCGTGGACCGTACTTGGCCAAAATACTGGATAACTGCGCGGCAATATCGTCCATTGCCTGTTCAGTGCCGATGCTGCTGAAACTTCCGTCGACTTGTTTTTTCTGTGATTGTTGCAAGCGTGTCGGGTGGTAAATCTGCTCTATTAGCTGACGCCCCTTGATGCAGGTATAGCCGCCGTATACTTCATTACTTGGATCTGGCTCCAGTGCAATCAACCGATTGTCTTGCACCGTTGCTTCCATCGGGCAATATGCATGACAGAATCGACAATAGGTTTTTACTGTTTTACGAGACATTCGAGACCTGCATTTAGATTGTAATTTTTAGTGGGGCGCTATTTTTAATGTAACAAAGCCACGGCTTTACTGCGTGAAAAAATCTGCTCTTGGCTTGCCTTCAGAATCATAAACCGGCTCTTCCAGTGCTACCTTGAACTTTGATACCTGGGTATCGCTGACGTCGTACTTACCTAATAAAACCAGCATCTGCATATAGAAAGGGCCCGCAAGATGTGCCGCAAGCTCCTCTGTAGATGCCCAGTTTTCATAAACATAGACCCGGCTCTCAGAAGTCGGGTCTGCGGACCAAACATAGTGCCTGCAACCAGCCTGCAGCCGTGTTTGTCTTACCAGTTCGGCGCTTTCTGCCAGTGCCTGGGTGCGCCCAGCGGCGGATATTTCGATAGTACCGGCGATCAATATTGTCATGGCGAACCTCGGGTGGAATAAGGATAGACACGATGGTGCCCTAGTCTGCGGGAACGGTAGCAGATTAGACGTTTTAAAACAATCAGGGTTGACTGATTTTTTGTTAACGGATATGTTGCACCAGCTCCACCGGCTGTTGTTGTGTGCTACTCGCACAATGGTCGGTCGGTAGAGCAGTTATTTATCTGATGCAATCCTGGAGGCCATGATCGGTATGACAGCACTAATTAATCGCCAGTATTATTTGTCTGCGCGTCCCCAGGGGATGCCTACCGCCGAAGATGTTCCATTCCGGGATGTACCAGTATTGGAACCCCGTGCTGGGGAGGTTGTACTGCGCAATCTGTATATTTCGCTGGATCCGGCCATTCGGGGCTGGATGGGGGATGCGCCGAATTATATCGATCCTATTGCCATTGATGAGGCTATTCGCAGCTCCGTTATTGGTCGCGTGGTAAAGAGCGGTAGTTCGGACTATGCCGTGGGTGATGTGGCTATGGGTGTTGGTGCATGGGAGCGTTACACCACTGCACCTGCCACGGCGATTACCCGGCTCGACGAGAGCGCAGGTATCGCCTTGAGCAACTTTCTGGGCGTGCTCGGCCCTACGGGATTGACGGCTTACTTTGGCCTGCTGGAAGTGGGGAAGCCTAAAGCAGGGGAAACTGTGTTGGTCAGTGCGGCTGCCGGTGCGGTGGGATCAATCGTGGGTCAGATCGCCAAAATGAAGGGTTGCCATGTCGTTGGTATGGCCGGCACCGATGATAAGTGTGCCTGGCTGGTAGAGGAGTTGGGTTTTGATGCCGCCATTAACTACAAGACCTGTGGAGACTATGGGGATGCCATTCGCCAAAAATGTCCCAATGGGGTCGATGTCTATTTTGACAATGTCGGCGGTGAAATTCTGGATGCAGCGCTACTGTGTCTGAATAAATTTGCCCGGGTGGCGGTCTGTGGATGGATATCGACGTATAACATTCCGCATGCGCCAGGGCCGGTCAATCTGTGGCAATTGGTGGCCCAAAGTGTGACGGTTCAGGGTTTTGTCATTCTCGACTATCTCGATCGTTTCCCCGAGGGCATTGGTCAATTGCTGGCATGGTTCGCGGCGGGCGATATCAAGTGCAGAGAAGAACTGGTGGATGGTCTGGACCAGGTATTGCCAACCTTCTTGCGACTTTTTGACGGCTCCAACCAGGGCAAACTGGTGATCCGTATACCGCAGTAGACTCGTACCTCATCCTGCGCGCCTGCTGGAGTTCTAAATCGCCGGCAGTGGCGTGTAAGTGCCGCTCAGGTCGGCTGCGCCGTGATAGATAAAGCTATAGTCCCTGGATTGATACAGCCAGTGCCCGTCCTCTTTGGTGTAAGTGTCGATATAGCGGCTCAGTATGGTGCTGGCAGTGCCTTCGTTGTCGCGTGTGTGTTCCTGCAGATACCAGTGTCCGCTTGCTGAATACTCGCTAATGTCAAACAGGCAGGAACTGGGCATCATGACAGCGAACTCAAAACCTCCCATCATTTGCTGCCACAGGCTCATGATATTGTCTCTACCGGTAACCGGGGACCCCAGTAGGTTCCATACTCCGTTCTCCGCCCAGGTGGCACCCCAGGCGGCAGCATCCATGCGATTTACCGCATCCGCATAGCGGGACATCAGGTTCCTCAATGCCAGTTCATCTTCCAGTTTATTCATGATCAGGTTCCTGTGTGTGGTCAACCAACCGTACTCTATCGCCGTCGTCGATAAAAAGAAACAGACGAGACTGTTTTTTAAGTATTTGAACTGGTAACATCAGCCTCTCATACGCTGGTAGCTATCAAACTATAAATTAACAGAAGAGGGTGTTCTAGTGGATTTAAGTGCTTTTCCTTATTTGCAGGATAATTACGCGCCGCTGGATGAGGAGCGCGACTTTGCCGAAGACCAACTCCGGGTCGAGGGTAAAGTGCCAGAGAAACTGGTGGGCGCTTATATGCGCGATGGTGCCAATGTGGCCTATCAACCCAATCATTACGTTTATCCGCTGGACGGTGACGGCATGGTGCACGCTGTGTATTTCAAGGATGGGCATGTTTGTTACAAAAATCGTTGGGTGCAGACCAGCCATCTGCAGACCGAGCGACAGTTTGATCGCACCATTTACGGCAGTGTTGGAAAATTGTTGGAGGTGCCCCAGGAGGTCATTGACGCTGGCGGTGAGCCCAGCCCTATCCGTAATACTGCAAATACCAATGTGCTATATCACGGCGGTAAACTGTTTGCCATGTGGGAAGGTGGCTTTCCCCATCTGCTGAATAACGACCTGTCTACCGTCGGTTTGTATGATTATGATGGCGCCTTGCAGCCGGGCGACGCGCTAACCGCGCACCCCAAAATATGCCCGGATACTGGCCAGCTGATTACCTGCACGCAGCGCTGGGACAGCGCGAACTACTATACGCAGATCTTCGATGCCGCAGGCAAACATTTGAAGACTATTCCGGTGGAGTTCCAGCGCAAGGGCATCATTCACGACCTGCAGATCACCGAAAACTACATCATTATCTTCTACGCTCCGGCTTTCCACAGTGTTGAAAAAGCCATGAAGGGGGAGAACCCCTTTATGTGGGAGCCCGAGAGTGGGACCACGATTATTGCCATACCGCGAGACGGCAGTGGTAAAAATGTGGTGTTTGAAACAGAAGCGTTTTTCAGCTGGCATTTCTGCAACGGCTTTGAGCGCGGCGGTAAGATCATCATTGATTATATTTGGATCAACTCCATCCCATTTACCCAGGACCAGGGCACCGGCGTGGAAAAACAGCCGCGACGCATGTATCGCATGGGGCTGGACCTGACGACCAGGCAGGTTACCAATGAATGTTTCTCTGATGTTTTTTGTGAGTTTTCCCGGGTCGATGAGCGTTTAATGGGTAAGAACTACCGCTACGGTTTTGCTGCCGCATCCAATCGGGAATGGGGAGATGCACATGGCTATAACTGCACTGGACGTTTCGATTTCCAAACCGGTGAAACCAGGTTGTGGGAATTTGGCGTCGATGCCAATGCCGGGGAGCCAGTGCACGTGCCCAACCCAGACAGTGAGCGTGAGGAAGATGGCTGGATTATGAACTTTGTCTACAATCCCGGCGAAGGCGCGTTTTTGTCTATTCTCAACGCCGGTGATTTTGACAGCGGCCCCGTGGCGAAGGTGCATATTCCCGGGCGAGTGCCCAACGGTTTTCACGGAAACTGGATGCAGGGGCTGACGCTTTAGACAGTCTGATGACGGCAGCGCTGCGGGCTTCATTGCAGAGCGAATGACAAACAATACTTAAACAGCATCAGGGGTGACTAATGTCGCTGGACAAAAAGCAGTTTCTTGCAGCCTATCGCACTATGCGCACCATACGCGACTTTGAATACCGTGTGAGCGACGAGTTTGGCAAAGGCAATATACCGGGTTTCCTGCACTTGTACGCTGGACAGGAGGCGATAGCGACAGGTATGTGTATGAACCTCGACGATGATGACTATATAGTCAGCACGCATCGAGGCCATGGTCACTGTATCGCCAAGGGCGGTGATGTCGGTGAAATGATGAAGGAGATCATGGCGAAGCAGGGCGGTAGTTGCGCAGGTAAGGGCGGCTCCATGCATATTGCAGCGATAGAAAAGGGCATGCTGGGTGCCAATGCGATTGTCGGAGGTGGGCCACCGTTGATCGTTGGCGCTGCCTTGTCGGCTAAAACCCTGGGAACCGACCGGGTGGGTGTTTCATTCACTGGCGACGGCGGCTCCAACCAGGGTACGACCTTTGAGGCAATGAATCTGGCTGTGGTATTGCAGGTTCCGGCGATTTTTCTGTTTGAAAATAACGGCTACGGTGAGGGCACAGCTGCCGGCTACGCGGTTGGCTCCAAAGATATAGCCGGGCGCGCCAAGGGTTTTGGTATGCCGGCGCTGAAGGTCGACGGTGCTGATGTTTTCGCAGTGTACGACGCCTGTAAAAAGGCCGTTAAGCATTGCCGCGATGGCAAGGGGCCAATTGCTATTGAGGCTACGATTACACGATTTCGTGGTCATTTTGAGGGCGATGCCCAGGCCTACCGAGGCAAGGGCGAGGTACAGCGCCTGATGAAAGAAATGGATTGCCTGAAGATCGCGTCACACAATGCTATCAAGAAAAAACTGGCGACAAAAGCACAACTGAACAAGATAGATAAAGAGGTCGCGGTGTTTATCGATAGCGCGGCCGAGGCGGCCCTGATAGCCCCTGGGCCTGATGTGTCAGAGCTTTTGACCGATGTATATAGCTCCGAGTATTAAACTGTGGATCGGCTGTAACCTGTTAATACAAAGAGTATTTGGAGTGAATAAGTAATGCCAATTAAAACCTACAGACAGGCAATCAATGAAGCCATGGCGCAGGAAATGCGGCGTGATACCACCGTGATCATCATCGGCGAGGATGTCGCCGGTGGTGCCGGTTGCGATGGCGATCGCGACGCCTATGGCGGCGTCATGGGTGTTACCAAAGGATTGTTCCCGGAGTTCGGTGAGAGCAGGGTGATCGATACACCCATTACGGAGTCCGCCATTATGGGAGCGGCAGCCGGCGCTGCCCAGACTGGCTTGCGACCTATTGCCGAGCTGATGTTCATGGATTTTCTCGGTGTTTGTTTTGATCAGATCTATAACCAGGCGGCGAAGTTTCGCTATATGTTTGGTGGCAAGGCTGAATGCCCCATGGTGGTGCGTACGATGGCAGGCGCAGGTTTGCGGGGTGGTGCCCAGCATTCGCAGAACCTGACCCAGATGGTGACGATGGTGCCGGGTCTGAAAGTGGTATGCCCGACCAATGCCTACGATGCCAAAGGTCTGCTAACCACCGCTATTCGCGACAATGATTGCGTGATTTTTGTGGAAGACAAGTTCTTGTATGAAACCAGCTGTGAAGTTCCGGATGAGGAATACACCATTCCCTTTGGGGAGGCGAATTTCCTGCGGCAAGGCAGTGATGTAACTATCGTGGGCATTTCCAATACGGTCAATAAAGCGGTTGCCGTTGCGGATCGCCTGGAAAAAGAGGGCATTAGCTGTGATGTGATAGACCCGCGGACCACGTCACCGCTGGATGAAGAAGCGATTATTGAAAGTGTTGAAACCACCGGGCGTTTGGTGATCGTGGACGAGATGACACCCCGCTGCGGCATCGCGGCGGATATATCCAGTATTGTTGCAGAGAAGGCTTTTGCCGCGTTGCGCGCGCCTATCAGGAAGGTAACTGCGGCGCATTCACCTATTCCCTTCGCTCCCGCCCTGGAAGATGCCTGGATGCCACAGGAAAGCGATATCGAGGCAGCTGTGCGTGATGTGCTGGGGTATACCCGATGACCACG
>JBALVO010000037.1:0-31983 GCA_036961445.1 Halioglobus sp. | reverse complement strand
CGCTGGATATAGCCGCGTGCGTAAAACTGTTAGACTTCCACCCATTGAGGGTGACCGCACTTGTGGGAGTGACAATGAATGAACTGAGGCGTATGCGCTACTTGAGCGCTATGGGCATCGATGGCTATGTCTCGCGCACCCAGTTACCCGGTGCAGCAGCCACCCGGCGGCTGGCAATCGTGCCCGTGCAGCGTGAGCGGAACGCAAGCACTCAACATCCAGTCGCTCCTGTTGTCGAACCTGGCGCGCAATCTGCGTCCGAGCTTCGGAGTCAGGCGCCTATCCCCAAAATAGACAGTACCCCCCGGTCGCCAGTACCAGCGCCAAGTACAGTCGCTGCACCGGTGCCTGCAGCGCGGCAGAACGTCATACCTCGCTTCAATCTGGTCGCTATTGTTGCCGGTGGTTGGTTATGGCTTGAGGAAATGAATGGCATGCCGTTGGCCAGTGATCAGGTGCAACTGGTGCAGGCAATGGCAATGACGCTTGACCGGGCGGGCGGCCAGCAGCAGGGGCAAGCCAGACCGGAAATAGCACATTTTGACTGGCCTATCCACACCAACCAGCAGCTGGATTTGGGGGAGGAGGCGGCCCGGGCCACTGTGGCGGGATTTATCGGGCGCAAACTCGAGCAGCGAGCCTGCCGTGGGTTGGTAATGCTTGGAGCTGCCTGCGCAAGTCGCGTGCCGTTGGACCAGCTGCATTGCGCGCATACGGTAATGACCGTCAGTACAGCGCAAATGCTGGAGGATCCGCAGCTCAAGCAGCAGGCGTGGCGCGACTTACGACCTTTTGCGAACCGCGAGTAACCGGCGTTACTCACGCTACCTCACAGGGTATGGCCATCTGCGGTAGCGTGAGACCCGCGCAGCCCGGTGATGAGGCGGTTTTGGCAGAGATCGATGGCCTGGTAAATCCCAGTGCCTGGAGTGAGACGCAGTTTCAGGGCGCATGCGACAACGAGAAAACGACAGCTGAGTCTGCGCTGGTAGTGGAGCAGGACAATGAGGTATGCGGTTTCATTATTTTTTCCCAGGTCCTGGATGAGGCTACGATCCATAATCTGGCCGTGTACCCACAGCGACACGGGCAGGGCCTGGGCCGCATGCTGGTAGACCGGGCAATACAGACCATGCTGCAACACGGCGTCAGGCGTTGCCTGCTGGAAGTCCGGGAGTCCAACGAGGCTGCTCGTGGCCTCTACGGGGCAACTGGCTTTCATCTGGATGGTGAGCGCAAGAACTATTACCCGACAGTCACTGGGCGAGAACACGCCCTGTTAATGTCCAGGGAGCTATGAGGAAATCACAATGAACGTGCTGGAAACCGAATGGTGGACCCTGGCAGTGCCGCCGGAATGGTGGGCGGATACGGACGAGGACAGCATTTTAGTGGGCGATCGGGATGATGTGGGCTGTATCGAAATCAGCACATTGCACAAGGATGCAGGCGAATTTGATCACCCGGCCATCATCGAAATCGCAGTAGCGGAGTCGGAACAGCCCCTGGAGTGGGCTCAGGTGACGTTGGGAGAGTTTTCCGGGGTGACCAGTCGTTACGTAGAAGAAGAGGCGGCTATTCGCGAGTGGTATGTGGCGAACGGCTCAATGTTGCTGTTTATTACCTACAGTTGTGATGAAGACAATGGCGGTATGGATGACGCAGCGGTAGATGAGTTGCTGGATACACTGATGCTGGCGGCGCCCGTCGATTAGCCTGGCGGGGTCACCTTCAGGCGTTCCGTGTTGTCTTATCAGCTAATCGTACCGGTTACGCGCACGCGCTTGGCGCCTTTGAGGGGTTTGGCCTTGCGCGCTTCTTCACGTTTCTTGATGTCGGCATCTATCAGGTTTTTACAGGCGATGATCAGTCCGGTGAAAATAAAGGCGCCCGGTGGCAGAATGGCCAGCAGAAACGGCTGATAATTATCAAACACCACGATTTTCCAGTTGGCTGCGCCGGGTCCGAACAATAGATCCATATTGGCGAACACTGCTCCGGTGCCGGTCAGCTCCCGCAGAACACCCAACAGCACCAATATCACCCCGAATCCGACGCCCATGATCAGGCCATCGTACATGGACGGCATGAGGCTGTTGCGAGCGGCAAAGCCATCTGCGCGTCCCAGAATGACGCAGTTGGTGGTGATCAGTGGCAGGAATATGCCGAGAATCTGGTACAGCTCATAGGCAAATGCCTGCATTAACAGCTCGATACAGGTTACCGCGGCAGCGATGATCATCACGAAAGCCGGCAGGCGCACCGCGTCGGAGACGATATTGCGGATCAATGAAACGCAGGTGTTGGAACAGATCAGCACCAGCGTGGTAGCGGTTGCCAAACCGATGGCATTAACCACGCTACCGGTGACCGCGAGTAGAGGGCACAGACCCAGCAACTGCACGATAGCCGGGTTGTTTTTCCACAGGCCATTGAGAGATAGCTCTTTGTAACTGACGTCGGCCATTACGACTTGTCTCCCACTGTTTTTGCGTCCTGCGCGGCAAACAGGGTCGCCCTGTTTACCTCAACGTATTGTAATACTCTCAAGGTGGCCGCTACCACCGCTCGCGGAGTAATAGTGGCCCCGGTAAACTGGTCGAATACGCCCTTGTCTTTTTTCACTGCCCAGCCAGCCACAGTGGGGTTGTCCAGCGAGTGCCCCTCGAAGCCCAGCACCCAATCCGATTTCCTGCGATCCACCTTGTCGCCCAGCCCTGGCGTTTCCTTGTGGCTAAGAGCGCGTACCCCGGCAATCGTACCGTCGATATTAACCCCTACTACCAGGTCTATGGCGCCGGTGTAGCCATCCGGGGCAGTAGCCGGGACGATGGCCGCGACGATGGCACCGCCCTGGCGCGCAATATAGATTCGTTTTTCTTCTTGCAGGCCCAGCCCCTTGCTCTGTGGCCCAACCACAATGGTTTCGTCCAGCATGGAATTGTCGTGGCGACTCCTGGGGATGATTTCCAGCAGGGCTTTCTCTTCAGCCTTGCGTTTTTCCACGGCTATTCTGCCTTTGGTCTGCTGATAAGTACCGGCAATCAGCAGTGTGGTGCAGACGGCAAAGGCGGCTAGCAGCAGACTATTGCGGGTGATGGATTGCCCGAGCAACATCTTAGTTCTCTCCCGGCGTATTCTGGTGGCCGTAGGTGCGCGGCTGAGTGTAGTGATCAATAAACGGCGCCGCGAAATTCATAATGAGTACCGCAAAAGCCACCGCGTCCGGGTAGTTTCCGCGCACCCGAATCACGTAGATCAGTACCCCGATGAGGGCACCATAGATCAGGCGTCCTCGCACGGAGACGGCTGAAGTGACGGGGTCGGTGACAATAAAGAAAGCGCCGAACATGGTCGCGCCGCTGAGCAAATGGAACAACGGCGAGCCGCCACTGGCAGAGCTGCCCCCGTCATAAAACAGCGCGGCCATCAGCGCCAGGCTCGCAAGCATGGCCACCGGTGCGTGCCAGGTAAAAATGCGTTGGTACAGCAACCAGGCGCCGCCTGCCAGGAAGGCGATATTGACCCACTCCCAGCCGATGCCTGCCCAGCGTCCGAACTGGGGGTTCTGCAGCCACACATCTTCCACCAGCAGGCTGCTATTTTGTTTCATCAGGTCCAGCGGCGTTGCCATGGTGGTCGCGTCATAGGTCGCGGGCAGGAAGCAGGCCTGCAGCGCTTGCAGCAGTCCTGGCAGCTCGCCGACACCCCGCGGCGGAGCCCAGCTTGTCATCTGCAATGGGAAGGAGATGAGCAGTATGACGTAGCCTGCCATGGCCGGATTGAAGGGGTTATAGCCAAGGCCGCCGTACAGGTGCTTGGCCAGCAAGATGGCGCTGGCAATGCCGACGGCAATCAGCCACCACGGTGAATAGGGCGGCAGCGCGATACACAATAAAAAGGCGGTTACCAGCGCGCTGTAGTCCTTCAGGTAAAAGCCCAGCGGACGGCGACGCAGGGTGAGTGCCAGCGACTCGCAGGCCACCGCCACAATGCAGCCCCAGAAGATGTTGACCAGGGTGCCGAAGCCAAAGAAATGGGTGAGCACAATAATGCCCGGAACCGTCGCCAGCAGTACATTTTGCATGACCCGCGGGGTGCTCATGGGGCCGTGGGCGTGGGGCGAGGTAATGCGCATCAAGGCCATGTCAGGCGTCCGTCAATTCGTTTAATTGGTCCTGCGCGGCGCTGATCTTTTCGGTCAGTCGCGTTACTGTTGATGCCAGTGCCTCGATGATTTTGTCCTCTGCACCATCGGCGCGTACCTCCGCCAGCTTGGCCCGGGATTTCTCCAGGCGTTGCTGCAATTTTTGCAACTGCGCTTGCGCCTTTTCTTGCGGACTCAAGCCCGCATCGGCAGCGCGCGCGGCCATCGCTCTTGCGATTGCGACCTGGGCAGCATCGGCCGGTTCCTTGTGCGGCGGTTCAGCGCTATTGGCCGACTGGTAATCGTGCAGGGCCTGCTGTGCCGCTGCCAGTTTCGCTGCGGTCTTATCGACTCCGGTTTGTAACGCGACGACCAGGTCGCTGCCCTCGATGCGGGCCTGTTCCAGTTTGGCAGTGGCGGTGTCGAGACGCTTGCGAATGGTGACGACTGCCTTTTCCAGCTTCTCCAATTCGTTTTCTGGCGCGTTTTCAGCACCGGCGAGTTGTGCTGCTTTTTTGGCTTTGGCTCGCTCAATAGCCGCTTGAATGGGATCTTCTGCGCCGCCGTCTTCTGCGGCTGTGAGCGCTCGTTGCTCTGCCGCTTGCTTGCGCGCCGCCCGTTTTGCTTCTTTCTCTGCCGTTTCGCGTTCCAGTCGTTGCTGGCGAGCCTCGAAGCGAACCCGCGAGTGTTCAGATTTCTCGCTGGCGCTGCGCAACTGCAATATCTCAGCCTTGGATGCCCGATAATACTGCACCAGCGGTATAGTGCTGGGGCAAACCCAGGAACAGGCGCCACACTCGATACAGTCGAACAGGTTGTGCTGTTCCAGTTTCTCGAATTCCTTGCCCTGGGCGAACCAGAACATCTGTTGAGGTAACAGGGTCACCGGACAAACCTCGGCGCACATGCCGCACCTTATGCAGGCCTGTGCGGGTGGCGGCGAGGGCAACTCGGCCTCAGTAGGCGCCAGCAGGCAGTTGGTGGTTTTGACGATGGGGGCTTCGGGTGTTGGCACCGTGAAGCCCATCATCGGGCCACCCATAATCAGGCGGTTGTTCTTGTCCGGCTGGTAACCTGCTTTATCGAGCAGGTAATTCATCGGTGTGCCCAGCAGTACCTCGAAGTTCTGCGGTGCCTCGACACCGTCGCCAGTGACCGTGGTAATTCTGGAAATCAATGGCCGCCCGAGCACTATCGCGTCGTAAATCGCTACAGCAGTGCCCACATTCTGGCAGATGACACCCACATCAGAGGGCAGACCGCCATTGGGGACCTGCTTCCCGGTGAGTATCTCTATCAACTGCTTTTCACCACCTGAAGGATACTTGGTGGGAAATTCGACAATCTCGATACCGGTGCCTTGCGCAGCTGCGCGCAACGCCACCAGACTTTCTGGTTTGTTGTCTTCTACCCCGATCAGGGTCTCTTCAGACGCAATTAATTGTCGGAGAATTTTTGTTCCCTCGATAATTTGTTGCGCGCGCTCACGCATCAGTACGTCATCGGCGGTGATATACGGTTCGCACTCGGTACCGTTAATGATCAGCGTCGCGATCGCTGTTCCGGGTTTGACCGCGAGCTTCACGGCGGCGGGGAAACCAGCACCGCCCATGCCGGCTATTCCTGCATTGCGAATGCGTTCCAGCAGGTCAGGCTTGTCCAGCGCTCTATAGTCCGCGCTGCCGGTGTGCGCCAGCCAGTCATCTTTGCCATCGCTGGCGATAACGATACAGGGCGCGAGAAGGCCGGAGGGATGCGCTATTACGCGATCCTCTATGGCGATGATGTTGCCTGATGTCGGGGCGTGCACCGGCACACTCACCAAGCCGCGTGGCTCGGCGATCATTTGTCCCTTCAGCACATCATCGCCTACAGCGACGATAGGGCTGGCGGGGGCACCGATATGTTGGGACAGGGGTATGACCAGTTGCGCGGGAATACCGGCATCGGCAATCGGGGTGCGTACCGACTGGGCTTTATTTTCAGGTGGATGAATACCGCCGTGAAAGCTGAACGTTTTTCTCATGCCGCCTCATCCTGCGCTGACCGCTCGGCCAGGGCATCGGTGGCAATGATATCGACCTGGCGGCTTACCGGATCAGGCAGATCCCAATGCCAGGTCCGCAGAGATTGCTCTTCGTGGAGCATGTCGATGCAATCCACCGGGCAGGGCTCTACGCACAGGTCACAGCCGGTGCATTCGCTGGTGATGACCGTATGCATTTGCTTGGCAGCGCCCAAAATGGCATCTACCGGACAGGCCTGTATACATTTGGTACAGCCAATGCACTCGGCTTCGCGGATGAATGCCACCGCCACCGTGGCTTTGACTTCGCCGTGTTCTTCGTCCAGGGGAATAAAATCGACATCCAGCAGGTCCGCCAGCGCCTGTATGCCTGCTTCGCCGCCGGGGGGACACTTGTTGATGGCTTCGCCGTTGGCGATCGCTTCGGCGTAGGGGCGACATCCCGGGTAACCACACTGGCCGCATTGGGTCTGTGGCAACACATCGTTAACCTGGTCGGCAATCGGGTTGCCTTCGGTCTTGAAGCGCACGGCGGCAAAGCCCAGCAGGGCGCCAAATACGGTGCCCAGTCCCACCAGGGCGATCAGGGCAGCAAATACGGGGTATTGGGCGAGTAATTCCGACATGTTCTATACCAGACCGGCAAAGCCCATAAAGGCCAGGGACATCAAGCCAGCCGTTACCATACCGATGGCCGCGCCCTTGAAGGGCACCGGTACATCTGCCACGGTAAGACGCTCGCGCATGGCGGCAAACAGCACCAGTACCAGGGAAAAGCCCAGCGCAGCGCCGAAGCCGTAAAATAACGACTGTAGAAAATTGTGATCTTTATTGAGATTGAGCAGGGCCACCCCAAGCACAGCACAATTGGTGGTAATCAGTGGTAGATAGACACCCAATACGCGGTAGAGCATAGGGCTACTTTTACGCACGACCATCTCGGTAAATTGCACCACGACTGCGATGACCAGGATGAAGGCTATGGTTTTCAGGTAACCAAGCCCCAGCGGTAGCAGCAGGAAGTGGTAGGTCAGGCTGCTGCAAGCGGAAGCCAGGGTAAGAACAAAGGTGGTTGCCATGGACATGCCCATGGCTGTTTCCAGTTTGTTGGACACACCCATAAACGGGCACAGGCCCAGGAACTGTACCAGTACGAAATTGTTGACCAGAATCGCGCTGATCAACAGGATGGAGTAGTCTGCCAGCATGGATTGTGTCTCGTTGTCCCGGGTATCGCTGCGTCGGGGGTTGTCGTGTTTAGTGTCGTGCCGCTACCGTATCAAGACCGTTATTCTAGCGTTTACGCGCGATTAAGGCAGCCCGAAAAAGTAAACTAATGATACTGGTCAATACTTTATTGCTATTTTACCTTCATGCCTGGCTTCGCTCCGGCATGTGGCTCCAGCAGGAAGATTTCCTTGCCGCCAGGTCCGGCCGCCAGCACCATGCCCTGCGATACGCCGAAACGCATTTTACGCGGCGCCAGATTGGCCACCATTACCGTAAGTTTTCCTACCAGATCTTCCGCTTGGTAGGCAGATTTGATGCCGGCAAACACCTGTCTGTGTTCACTGTTTGCCTCGTCGTCCCCCAGACTCAGGGTTAATCGCAGCAGTTTGTCGGCACCCTCAACCTGTTCCGCTGCCACGATCTCGACAATTCGCAGGTCGACCTTGGCGAAGTCATCGAACTCGATGGTATCGCTGTCTGTCCTGGTTGCCGGTGGTGTGGCAGTGGGCGCGGTACTTTCCGGTGCTTTTTCCACTGCTGCGGTCTGGGTTTCGGTGCTGGCCGCGACCATGGCTGCTACCTGTTTGGCGTCAATACGGGTGAGCAGTGGCTTGAACCTGGCCAGTTCATGGCCCAGCAGGGGCGCGTCCAGCGCCGTCCAGTCCAGGGAATAATTGAGAAATTCCTCAGCTTTGACCGCCATGGCGGGTAATACCGGCTTCAGGTAGGTCATCAATACGCGAAACAGGTTTATTCCCACGCTGCAAACGTCGTGTACTTCCTGCTCTGCGCCGTCGAGTTTGGCGAGCACCCAGGGTTTTTTCTCATCGATATATTGGTTCGCGCGGTCTGCCAGGGCGACCACTTCGCGCATGGCCTTGTTGAACTCACGCTGCTCGTATAGCTGGGCAATGGTGTCGCCCCTGGCGATAAAATCCGCCAGCATTTGTTCTTCGGCGCAGCTGCAAGTGAGTGTGTTGTCAAACCCCTTGTGCAGGAAGCCGGCACAACGGCTGGCTATGTTGACGATCTTCCCCACCACATCTGAGTTCACCCGTTGCACGAAATCTTCGAGATTGAGATCGATGTCATCCACTGAGGCGCTCAGCTTGGCGGCAAAATAGTAGCGCAGGTACTCGGCATCCAGATGCTCCAGGTAAGTACCGGCTTTGATAAAGGTACCGCGGCTCTTGGACATTTTGGTGCCGTTTACCGTCAAAAATCCGTGGGCATAGATGGCAGTAGGCGCGCGCAGACCGGCTGAGTCCAGCATGGCTGGCCAGAACAGACCGTGAAAGTTGATAATGTCCTTGCCGATAAAGTGGTACAACTCGGTATCGTGCCCCGGCTGCCAATAGCTATCGAAGTCGTGTCCGCTGCGCTCACAGTAGTTTTGGAAGCTGGCGATGTAACCGATGGGCGCATCCAGCCACACGTAGAAATATTTATCCGTTTCTCCTGGTATTTCGAAGCCGAAGTAGGGCGCGTCGCGACTGATGTCCCATTCCTGGAGGCCGGCATCGGTCCACTCTCGCAGCTTGTTGGCCACCTGTGGCTGCAATGTGTCCGAATCAAGCCACTGCTTGAGCATCGCTTCGTGCTCGGGCAGTTTGAAGAAGAAGTGGGTGGAATCCTTGTCGATGGGGGTGGCACCGGAGATCGCCGATACCGGGTCGATTAATTCGGCCGGACCGTAGGTGGCGCCGCAGGCCTCACAGTTGTCGCCGTACTGGTCTTCAGTTTTGCAACGGGGGCAGGTCCCCTTGATGAAACGGTCCGCCAGAAATAGTTGTTTTTCCGGGTCAAAGGCCTGGGTAATCGATCGTGACGCAATATGACCGTTGTCTTTGAGTCGTTGGTAGATGGTCTCGCACCAGAACCGGTTTTCACTGGAATGCGTGGTGTAAAAATTATCGAAACCAATGAGGAAGCCGGCACTGTCGCGCTCGTGCTCCTGCTTGATATTGGCAATCTGCTGCTCAGCGGTAATTCCGAGTTTCTCTGCGGTCAGCATAATGGCCGTACCATGGGCATCGTCTGCGCAGATATAAAGGCAATCGTGGCCGCGGGATTTCTGGAAACGCACCCAGATGTCCGTTTGCACCTGCTCCAGCAAGTGGCCCAGGTGCAGGGAACCATTGGCATAGGGCAGTGCACTGGTCACCAGGATCTTGCGTGGCGCGTTTGCGGCCGAGGCTGTTGCAGTCATTGTCGAATGCGGTCCGTGAGCAGAAAAAAGGGGCGCTACTATAGCGTTTTTACGTTGGCTTTTCACCCGCTGCGACGTGGGCACTGCAGCATTGTTGAAAGCCGGGCTTGTCCCTATACTAGCGACCCTGATAATCGCTGCTCAAAAGCCAAGGAAACGGTTTGTTGGGCGGCGCTGCTTACTACCACTACCGACAAAAGGCATGCATGAACGAGATCAAGCACATTATTGCCGTCGCCTCGGGCAAAGGCGGCGTGGGCAAGTCCACTACAGCCGTCAACCTCGCCCTGGCCTTGAAGTCCCTGGGCGCCAGGGTAGGCCTGCTGGACGCCGATATATATGGCCCCAGCCAACAAGTGATGCTGGGTGTGGCAGACGGAGTGAGGCCGGAACAGCGCGATGGACAATACCTGGTGCCGGTAGAAGCGCATGGGCTTAAGACCATGTCCATGGGCTATCTGGTAACTGACCGCACACCCATGGTGTGGCGTGGTCCGATGGCCGGGGGTGCCCTGGCGCAAATGCTGGAACAGACCGTCTGGGGGGAGCTTGATTACCTGGTGATCGACATGCCGCCAGGGACTGGCGATATCCAGTTGACGCTGTCGCAAAAGGCCAGCGTCTCCGGGGCGGTAATTGTTACCACACCGCAGGATATTGCCCTGTTGGACGCCCAGAAAGGCATTGAGATGTTCCGTAAAGTAGATGTGCCCATCCTGGGGATTATCGAAAACATGGCGGTGCACATTTGTACTGCCTGTGGCCATCAGGAACATATTTTTGGCGAGCATGGCGGGGCACGTATTGCCCAGGATTACGGTGTGCCGTTGTTGGCCAGCCTGCCTCTGGCGCTGTCAATTCGCCAGCAGACCGACGCAGGTACACCTACCGTGCTGGCTGAACCGGATTCAGCAATTAGTGCGCTCTATATGCAGGCGGCAGTAGCGGTACAAGCCGCATTGGCGGGACAGGGTGATGACGTAGTGCGTCAGTTCCCCGAGATTACAATTTCAGATGATTAAGCGGGAAGGGTAAAGCGTGAGTATTAAGGCAGATAAATGGATACGTAAAATGGCCAGCGAGCACGGCATGATTGAGCCCTTTGAGAGCGGGCAAGTGCGCGCAGATGGCGCTAATCGCCTGATTTCCTACGGCACGTCCAGCTATGGCTACGATGTGCGCTGCTCACGTGAATTTAAAGTGTTTACCAATATCAATTCAGCGACGGTCGATCCCAAACACTTTGACGAGGGCAGTTTTGTCGATGTTGTCAGTGATGTCTGCGTGATCCCGCCTAACTCTTTCGCTCTGGCCAGCACGGTGGAGTATTTTCGCATTCCGCGCAATGTACTGACCATCTGCCTGGGGAAATCAACCTATGCCCGTTGCGGTATTATCGTCAACGTAACGCCCTTGGAGCCCGAGTGGGAGGGTCACGTTACCCTGGAATTTTCCAATACCACAACATTGCCTGCCAAAATATATGCTAACGAGGGCGTGGCACAGATGCTGTTTTTTGAGTCAGATGAGGTTTGTGAGGTGAGTTATAAGGACCGGGGCGGGAAGTATCAGGGGCAAAGAGGTGTCACCCTGCCCAAGGCCTGAAGGCAAGAGCGCTATTGCGCCTCTACAGCAACTCCGTCAATGCTGGCGCTGGTCAGGGTTATTTCCACCGGGCTATTGTCCTCAATGTGGAGGGTCTTCACCATCAGATAGTCCCAATCCGGGGCTAACCACATGTCAGACTTGCGTTCAGGGTTGTCGTGCAAACGCTCAAAGTGCAGCGTTCGAACCGGACCCAGGGCGGTTTCCAGGATTTCTTCACCGACATACAGCAGCTGGTAGTCCTTCACCCGTTTGCCGTCTGCTACCTGAATCGAGATATCCCCGGCCGGCGTCGGATCGTTGAGCAGCGTCAGGCGCAATTGCTCCTGCTGGCTCAGGCGGTCCAGGGTCATATCGGTTCTGGGTAGATCGTACCACTGCTCTTTGTAGAGACTGCGAATGGTGTCAGTGCCGGGGGTAAAGTGCACTTCCCTGCGGCGATTGATCAATCCTGTCTCCTGGTGAACATAAGATTTTGGCTGTATACGTGCGCCCTCTACCTTGAATACGCTGACCTCGTGAAAGCCAACCACCATGATTTTGCCACCGTTGGTAAGCGTAAAGCTGCCTTCCGCTCCGGGCTTTAATATCCTGGTGAGTGTTAATTCCATGCCCCTGGTAGTGGTGTTGTATTGCGCTACATAGGGTCGCAAAGCAGTGCCGGCATCTGCCGGGACCGCGCTGTGGCTAGTGGCTGCGATAGCCGATTTATTGACAGGTAAGGCAAATACCACCATGGCGACCAGTGATAGTAGCAGTAGGGCGTTAGTGCGGGTTCTTTGTGTATGCAATTCCCGTAGCGGGGATTGGATTGCCATCCAGATAAGCTCCTTGATCCGTCAATGTTAAACGACCCTGCAGGTACCACCGCGCTGCAATGGGGTAGATGAGGTGTTCTTCAACAATAACCCGTGCGGCCAGCGTTGCGGCTGTGTCATCGGGCTTGACCGCCACCCGTGCCTGCAGAATGGGTGGCCCGCCGTCCAATTCAGCAGTGACAAAGTGCACGGTCACCCCGGCTTCCTTATCTCCCGCGTCCAACGCTCGCTGGTGTGTGTGCAGTCCTGCGTACTTGGGCAACAAAGATGGATGAATGTTCAATAAACGGCCGCTAAAAGCCTGTATGAACACGGGAGTGAGAATGCGCATGAACCCGGCGAGAATAACCAGGTCCACATCATAGGTTTGTAATTGCTTGACCAGCGCCTGGTCGAATGCCTCGCGGCTGTCAAAGTTCCGATGATCAATGCAACAGGTGGTGATCCCGGCCGCTTGCGCTCGCAGCAGGCCCTGTGCCTCAGGCTTATTGCTGATAACAACGCTTATTTGTGCATCCAGCGCACCGCTGGTGCAGGCCTCGATAAAAGCCTGCATGTTGGATCCGCGCCCCGAAATCAATAGCGCGATGCGAGCCTGGTTCGGGGGTGTCACGACAGCAGTTGTACCTCATTGCTTCCCGCAGCAATCAAGCCGATCTCCCAGGCCTTGTGCCCTGCCGCGGCCAGTTCTTCCAGCGCCAGGGCTTTATGTTCCTGTGCCACACACAGTACCATGCCGACACCGCAGTTGAAGGTGCGGTACATCTCCTGCGTCTCCACGTTACCTTGCGTCTGCAGCCACTGGAATACTTCCGGCCACTGCCAGCTGGCAGTATCGATTTGCGCGTCACAATCGTCGGGTAAAACCCGTGGTAGATTTTCCAGTAAACCTCCGCCGGTGATGTGCGACAGGGCTTTTACCGGTACTTTTTTGAACAGTTCCAGCAGTGCTTTGACGTAAATGGTCGTTGGCGTCAGCAGCGCCTGCCCCAGGGTGCCGTTAGCCAGCGGCTGTTGTAAATCGGCAGCACTTACCTCGAGAATCTTGCGGATCAGCGAATAGCCATTGGAATGCGGCCCGCTACTGGCGATACCCAGCAGGGCGTCGCCCTGGCTTACAGTACTGCCATCGATGATGGCCGATTTTTCCACCACGCCGACACAAAACCCCGCTAGATCATAGTCATCGCCTTCGTACATGCCCGGCATTTCTGCCGTTTCGCCGCCAACCAGGGCGCAGCCAGCCAGTTCGCAACCCCGTCCTATGCCCTCTACCACGTCTACCGCAGTGTCAACATTGAGGGCGCCGGTGGCATAGTAGTCGAGGAAAAACAGGGGCTCCGCACCGGCTACCACCAGGTCGTTGACACACATCGCCACCAGGTCAATGCCAATGGTGTCGTGAATGCCCAAATCCATGGCCAGGCGTAATTTAGTGCCCACCCCGTCGGTGCCAGAAACGAGTACCGGCTGCGTATAGCCAGCGGGAATTTCACAAAGAGCGCCGAAGCCCCCCAATCCGCCGAGAACCTCGGGGCGAGTAGTGCGCCGGGAGACTCCTTTTATGCGTTCGACCAGTGCATTGCCAGCGTCGATGTTGACGCCGGCGTCTTTATAGCTGAGGGAGGTTTGCCCGTTATTGTCGCTCATGGAATTCTGTATCCGGTAGAAGGTTTTTCGGGTGGTTGCAAAGCGCGCTATTTTAGCCTGACTGTTGTAACAACGCACTCCCGAATTGATGTTTAGTGCTGCTACAATGCGCACTTTGTTGGTGGATCGGGAGCGTGGAGTGACAAAGCTTGTTTCGCAGGTGCTGAGCGCATTGGTATTGTTACTGGTCGCCACTTTGAGCCGGGCAGATATCGTGCGCGACCTTTACTCGGCGCAAGTTCCGGTGGCAGACCAGAGTTCGCAGGCGTTGGCCAAGGCCTCTCGTGCGGCATTGAGTGAGGTGTTGGTGAAAGTTTCGGGTACCTCAGAGGTGCTGCGATACCCCGGCATTGCGACGGCCCTGGGCCAGGCGCGCAGTCATGTGCAGCAATATGCTTATGCTCGGGATGATAATTTGCCGGGAGAGCTCGCCGCGCGCTTTGAGTTTGACAGTTCCTTCGTAACGGGACTGGTGACGCGCTCGGGAGCGCCGCTGTGGACGGCAAATCGCCCGCAGGTACTGGTGTGGCTGGTGGCCGAGGACAATTCGGGGCGTTATTTTGTCAACCTGGATACGGCACCGGATCTGGCGCAACAACTGCTCTCTGAGTTTGCCCGGCGCGGGGTGCCGGTGCAATTGCCCTTGTTCGATCTGGCGGATTCGGCGGCGATTAACCCGGAGCAGGCCTGGCGTTTGGACGCTCCTGCGTTGCGCGGAGCGTCGGCGCGTTACCATGTCCAGGATGTGGTGGCAGGACGCGTCGCCGCACTGGCGGAGGGTAATACAGTGGGAGACTGGAGTTATTTCCATGGTGAAGAACGCAATGATCGTTCGGCTACTGTCGCCGATATGGACGCGTTTTTCCGCGAGGGTGTGGCGGTGGTCGCGGAGATCATGTCCGCTCGCTACGCCATTGCGCCAACCGCTACAGGCGAAGGCGTGAGCATGTCTGTGCTGGGTGTCTACAGCTATGGTGACTACGCCGGCATCGTTTCCTGGCTGGAAAGCCTGGAGTTGATTGAACATGCCAATGTAGAGCGTATTCAGGGAGACAGGATTGAGCTGCGGTTGCAGGCGCAGGCAGATGCCCGGCAACTGGCGTCTATCATAGAACTGAATGATCGCCTGCAGCCTTTACCGGCCACTGCAACCGGCAGTCAGTTGAGCTATCAGTGGAATTGAGTGACCGCTGCCCGATGAGCGAGATATTGTGATGGGATCCAGCCAGCAACAACTGTCCCTGGAAGTACAGCTGCGTGACGATGCCACTTTGGATAATTTCCTGGCGAGCGCTACTGTACAGCCCTTGATCCATGCATTGCAGCGACAGCTGCAACCGGCGGGTGAGGACCTGATATTTCTGCACGGGGTAACTGGCTCGGGCAAGTCTCACCTGCTGCAAGCCAGCTGCCATCTGGCTGCCGCGAATGCTTTGTACCTGCCTTTGGCGGACCTTGGCACCTATGCGCCCGAGGAAGTGTTGCACGGTGTTGAGACTCTGAGCCTGGTCTGCCTGGATGATGTAGACAGTGTGCTGGGTGATGAAAACTGGGAACTGGCGCTGTTTAACCTGTATAACCGGGCATTGCAGCATCAGTGCAAGTTGCTGCTGGCCGGCAACGCCGCACCCAGAGCGCTGGCTGTGGAATTACCTGATTTGCGGTCTCGCTTGTCCTGGGGGATTGTCTATCAGTTGCCCCAGGCCAGTGACGAAGAAAAAGCAGCGATCTTGAGTTTTCGGGCAGCGCGCCGGGGTCTGCAGTTATCGGCAGAAGTGGCCAATTACGTGGTCAGTCGCGCACCACGGGCTATGCAGCAGTTGCTTGAATTGCTCGATACCCTGGATAAAACCTCTCTGGCCGAGCAGCGGGCGCTGTCCATCCCATTTGTTAAACAAACACTGGGCTGGTGACAAATCCATCTGCATTGCGACCCTGTTGTACTGGTTGTATAAGGCTCACTTAGGTCAGTTGAAAACTGTCTGCGTCCAGTTGGCAGGGAAAACCTTCGCGATAGCTTTGTAAACCGGCCCCGTCAAGGATTACCCTGGCAGCGCCATTTTCGTTTTGCAGATCCAGTAGCAATTCGCCGTCTCCCGCGATAGCGAGACTGTCACCGCTGTAGTCCAGCCCCTTGGCGTCCGCACCAATACGATTGACGCCGACCACGCAGGCCTGGTTTTCTATGGCCCGTGCCAGCAATAACTGACGCCAATGCTGACGTCGCTTGGCCGGCCAGTTGGCGACAAACAGCAGCAGGTCATAATCGTCCCTGTTGCGACTGAATACCGGAAAGCGCAAGTCATAGCAAACCTGCAGATTAATACGCCAATCGCGCCAGTTGACGATTACGCGTTGGTCTCCAGCCAAATAGCGTTTATGTTCTCCGGCCATTCGAAACAGGTGACGTTTGTCGTAGTGCTGCACACCATCGGGTGTGGCAAATAACATTCGGTTGTAGACGCCGTTGTTGTCGTGCACGGCGATGCTGCCGGTGACTGCACAATTGTGTTGTTGCGCAATATCCAGTAGCCACTGTTCGGTGGCGCCACCGGGTTCTTCGGCATTGGCCAGGGCGTTCATGGAAAAGCCGGTGGTAAACATTTCCGGCAGCACGATCAGGTCGGTGCCTGCCATACCACTGGCGCTGGCGCGCGCAATAATAGCGCCAATTTGGCGTCTGTTGTCCGGTGGATTTTCCCAGGCCAATTCGCACTGGATTAACGTGACGTCTAGATTGCGCATAGTATGCTCGCGGCCTGCAGTAGCACATCGTCATTTTTGGCGAAGCAAAAGCGTAGATAGTGCTGTGATGTCGGGGTTTGGTAAAAAACCGAGACAGGAATAGAGGCGATCCCATGCTGCCTGGTCCAATCCTGCGCCAGTTGCGCGTCCGTCTCGGTGCTGATTGCGCTGTAGTCCAGTAACTGAAAATAGGTACCGGCACTTGGCGTTAGGCGGAAACGTGAACTGCCCAGGGCGTGGCAGAACAGGTCGCGTTTACGCTGGTAAAAATTGCCCAGAGTCGCCGCGTAGCCCGGCTCGTCGCGCATGAAATCCGCCACCGCCAGTTGCACAGGCGTAACCGCCACGAAGGATACGAACTGATGGACCTTGCGCAGTTCCTGGGTCAAGGCCGGTGGTGCAATGCAGTAGCCGGTTTTCCAACCGGTGACGCTGAAGGTTTTGCCAAACGAAAAGATGGCGAAACTGCGCTCTCGCAATCCAGCAAATTGCAGCACCGAATGGTGTTGCCTGGCGTCGAACACCAGGTGTTCATAAACTTCATCGCTAATGACCAGCAGGTTATTCTTTTCGGTCACGGCCTGCAGTTGCAGTAAGTCCTGCTCGGACAAAGTGCTGCCCGTGGGGTTGTGTGGTGAATTAATAATAATCATGCGCGAACGCGGGGTGATTGCCGATTCTACCCGGTCCCAGTCTATGGTGAAGGCGTCTTGTGCCAGCGGGATGTGAATGGCCCGCCCTCCGGCCAGTTCGATGGCTGGCTCGTAGCTGTCATAGCAAGGGTCGAATACGATGACCTCGTCGCCGCTATTTATACAGGCCATAATGGCGCAGAAGATACCTTCGGTCGCCCCCGGCACTACTGTAATTTCGCTGTCAGGATCGCAGCTCACTCCCCTGTACAGTAATACCTGGGCGGCGATTTGCTCGCGCAATGCCATGACCCCCGGCATCGGTGAGTATTGGTTGTGTCCTGCCATGACATGCTTGGTCATTGCGGCCAGTAGCGCTGGTGGAGCATCAAAATCCGGGAAGCCCTGGGACAGGTTGAGCGCGTTGCAGTCATTGGCCAGTGTCGACATGCGGGTGAAAATGGTAGTGCCCACCAGAGGCAACTTACTTTCAATCATCACTCATGGTTCCCCCCGGTGATACTGTTTCATTCGGTTTTAGCTGCAGGTATCTGCGCAAATAGTGCACGGCCAGGTACAGGGGGCCGGTGTCTAGCAATGCTACCATCGCCTTGAACAGGTAGTTGCTGCCGATTAGTACCAACAGCGTATTAAAGAGCATGTCGCCACGCAGGAAAGCAGCGCCGAAGGTAACGGAAATCACCATCACCGAATCAACCATCTGGCTCATCAGCGTGCTGAAGTTATTGCGTATCCACAGGTGCTTGCCCTTGGTAATGCGCTTCCAGAAGTGGAATAGCTGCACATCACAGTACTGGGCTGCCACATAAGCCAGCATAGAGGCGAACACAGCCCCGGACGTGGTGGCATAGATCAGCTGGTAAAGGCCAACGCTCTGCTCCACGATTTCACCGTTGGGCAGGGCGACCGGCGCGGCCAGCTGAAGAATCTGCCAGGGAGGCATGTTTTCAACCGGTACGGCAGGTATTGAATTGCCCAGCAACAGGACAAACAAAATGAAAAAATTGAGCCCCAATCCTACCGTCACCAGAAAGTTGGCCCTGGATTTCCCGTACAGCTCACAGATCAGGTCGGTGCATAAAAACGTCAAAGGGTAGGGTAAAACACCTACTGCCAGAGCCATGGGGCCCAATTGTACGAAGCGCGTAATGCCAATAACGTTCAGCAGCGTCATGGCGCACAGGAATATACCGGCCAATACCAGAAAGGTGCGCTCGCGACGTTCTCCAAGCTGCTCCCTGGTGATCACCCTCAGCTCTCCTTCTGGCCAAGGTTGGCATGCAATACCGAGCCATTAATCACCGGATTGTGATGGGCCCAGCGTATAAGTTCGGCGATTTCTTCGGGTGCTATCAGGCGGTTGAAACTGTTCATCCCCGCGATCGCTTGTTCCACCTGGGGATCGTTGCCCAGGTGGGTGCGCAACATTTCAGTATCGGTGAAGCCGGGGCAGATCAGGCCGGTGTGAATGCCTCTACCCATCAGGTCCTGGCAAGTGGCGCGCATCATGCCCAGCTGTGCGTGCTTGCTGACCACATAGCTAAAAGAACCGGGAACCGCTTTCTCGGACAGGGTTGAGCCCACGTAGAGTATGCTTGATGAGCGTGGCAGCGATGGCAGTAGTTGCTGGTTAAGGCGATTAATCGCTACCACATTGGTTTCCAGCACGTCCTGCAAGCTGGCGCTGTCGCAATCGTCTGCACTGTCCTTGCGCATCTGGCTGGCATTGTGGATAAGGCTGGCGCTAGTGCAACCAGCGATGGCCTTGGTCAACACAGCGCAAACGTCTGTGATTGCCTCCCGGGAGGCCAGGTCACAGGGCAAATTGGTCACGCCAGCGACGGGACACTCCCTGCGCGACAGGTTGAACACCTGGTAAGCTTCTGCCAGGAAGGCCTGTGCAGTGGCCCTGCCGATGCCGACACTGGCACCGGTGATTATTGCTACCTTCATTATCGCATTCCTGTTGGGGTCATAGTCTGCAGCACCTGTGGCAGTGCAAAGTCACCGCTGTTGATTAATAACGCCAGTAACTACGCGTCAATTGGTTAATTCGATCAGCTTAATAGTGTTGTCTTGCCTGATCCAGCTCCTATGCCACAGCGTAAGTACAAGTCGGTTGCGCTGCAAGTAGTCACGCGTGACAATGATCATTTACCTGAAGGCGGCAGACTGTATTCATGGAGCGATTGACGACTCTTTACATAGACAAGGAGAGCCACAAATTTTCGGCGGCTCACTATACTATTTTCTCAGCGACTGAGCGCGAGCGCCTGCACGGGCACAACTACTCGGTGTCGGCCAGAATAGTGGCGCCCATGGGTGAGAATGGTTTTTCTGCTGATTACAATGTGTACAAAAAGCGCCTGGCGGCTTTGTGTGAATCGCTGGACGAATACATGTTGCTGGCTGGAGCCTCACCTTACCAGCAGATCGAAGAGGCGGGGCCTTGTTTTCGGGTCACTTACGATGGACAGGCGATGTTGTTCCTGCAAAGCGATACCCTGGTGTTGCCTATCGCCAATGCCACGGTAGAGGAGTTCTCCTATTACCTGTTGCAGCGCTTGGTGGAGGATTCTGTCGATGATGACCTGCGAGAAATTGAACTCTGCGTGGCCTCCGGACCGGGACAGAAGGGCTGTGCGATCTGGTGCAAAGCCTGAACTCGAGTGCTATGATTTACGCCGTATCGGACGTTGAGATAATAATAAAGTAAGGAGTAAAAGCTATGAGCATGAGTAAAAAACTGGGTGCTGAGTTTATCGGTACCTTCTGGTTGGTTCTGGGTGGTTGTGGCAGCGCAGTGTTGGCGGCAGGTTTCCCCGGCCTGGGTATAGGGTTTCTCGGTGTCGCCCTGGCCTTTGGTCTTACCGTACTGACCATGGCTTTTGCCATCGGACATATATCCGGTTGTCACCTGAACCCCGCCGTGTCGGTAGGCTTGATGGTCGGTGGACGTTTTTCTTCCGGTGAACTGTTGCCCTATATCGTCGCCCAGGTACTGGGTGGCATTGCCGGTGCTGCGGTGTTGTACCTGATTGCCAGTGGCCAGGCAGGATTTGAAACCGGCGGTTTTGCCTCCAACGGGTATGGTGAGCATTCACCCGGTGGTTACAGTCTGACCTCCGCCCTGGTCACCGAAGTGGTGATGACCTTTATGTTTCTTATCATTATCCTGGGGGCAACTGACGAACGCGCCCCGGCTGGACTGGCACCTATCGCCATAGGCCTGGGGCTGACGCTGATTCACCTGATCAGTATTCCGGTTACCAATACCTCGGTGAACCCCGCTCGCAGCACCGGTGTTGCCTTGTTTGAAGGTGGCTGGGCCATTTCCCAACTGTGGCTGTTCTGGGTGGCACCTATCATTGGTGCGGCTTTGGCGGGCATCGTTTATAAGTGGTTAGGTAGCGAGGATTGAAGGCTCATCATTAACAGCGGCGTGTAACGTCGCTGTTAATGATGTTTTTGCCAATACACAGCTAGCTGGCTATGCCGCTGTGGCGTAGCAGCGGCTCGATGCTCGGTTCCCGGCCACGAAACGCGATGAATAAGTCCATCGGTTCTTTGGCGCCGCCGGCTTCGAGTATGTGGGTGCGAAAGTCTGCACCGGTCTGCACATTAAATATCCCTTCTTCCTCGAATCGCGAGAAAGCGTCAGCGGACAGCACCTCCGCCCATTTGTAACTGTAGTAGCCTGCCGCATAGCCGCCAGCGAAGACATGGGAAAAGCCGTTCTGGAAACGATTGAAAGACGGTACGTTAACCACCGCTGTCTCCTGGCGTATCTCATCGAGCAATTGCTGTACACCGCTGACAGTGCCGCTGCCCCATTCCATATGCAGACGGAAGTCGAACAGAGAGAATTCGAGTTGTCGAGCCATCATCATAGCGGACTGAAAGTTGCGCGCAGCAAGTAACCGGTCCAGTAGATCATCCGGGATAGGCTCTGCGGTTGCATGATGCCCGGAAATAAAAGCCAGTGCCTGTCTCTCCCAGCACCAGTTTTCCAGAAACTGGCTGGGTAGCTCTACTGCGTCCCAGGCGACACCGTTGATGCCCGATACCGCGGCTACCGTCTGCTGCGTCAGCATGTGATGAAGTCCATGTCCAAACTCATGAAACAGGGTCAGTAATTCGTCATGGTTCAGCAGGGCCGGGGCATCGCCTACCGGCGGAGTGAAATTGCATACCAGGTAGGCCACAGGTATTTGCAGGCTGTTATCCAATTGGCGACGAACCCGACAGTCGTCCATCCAGGCGCCGCCGCGCTTGTGTGCCCGGGCGTAGAGGTCCAGGTAGAAACGTGCAATAACCTCATTGTTTTGTAGCAATTCGAACAGCTGCGCATCTTTGTGATAGCTATCGAAGGTCTGGACTTCCCTGACGGTGATGCCATACAGCCGATGCACTACTTCAAATAGACCGGGCAGAACCTTGCTGATTGGCAGATAGGGTCGTATGTCTTCCTGCGAAATACTGTAGCGAGTCTGGCGCAATTTTTCACTGTAGTAGCTTATATCCCAGGCGTTCAGCTGTTCGATGCCATGTTCCTGCCGCGCGAAGTCAGACAGGGCCTGATGCTCCTGCAAGGCCTGTGCGTGTGATTGCTGGGCCAGCTGCTGTAGAAAGTCTACTACGCTGCCGGGATCTTCAGCCATTTTGGTTGCCAGGGACAATTCGGCATAATTGGCGAAGCCCAGCAGTGTTGACAGCTGCTGGCGCAGATCCAGGGTTTCCTCGATGATCTCGGTATTATCCCACTGTCCGGCATGGGGGCCTTGTTCGGAGGCGCGGGTGCAGGTGGCGGTATAGACCTCCTCCCTGAGTTTGCGGTCATCACAGTAGCTCAGCACGGGTGAGTATGAGGGGAATTCCAGGTTGATCAGGTAGTCTTCCATACCGGCCTGTTGCGCGGCCTGCCTGGCGCTGGCCAGTGCCGTGTCTGGCAACCCTGTCAGCTGTTCACGGCTAACCTGTTTGGACCAGGCATTGGTCGCGTCCAGTACATTCTCTGAGAATTTACTGCCCAGCTCCGACAGGCGCTCGCGCAGTTCACCGTATTTTTGCTTCTGCTCGGCGGGTAATGACACGCCTGCCAGTCGAAAATCCCGTAGCGCGTTGCCGATAGCTTTGCGTCTGGCCGGATCCAGCGAGTCGAAGGATTCGCTGTCCGCGATCTGCTGGTAAGCTGCACACAAATTACTGTTTTGGCCCATCCAGGTGCCGTACTGCGATAACAGCGGTAAACAGGCGTTATAGGCCTCACGCAGGACGTCGCTGTTGCACACGCTGTTCAGGTGCGAGACCGGTGACCAGGCCTGTGCCAATTGGTCTTCCATCTCTTCTATGGGTTGCAGCAGGTTGTCCCAGTTATAGCTGCTGTTGGCGGCCAGCAGCTTTTCAATGGTGAGCTTGTTGCCTTCGATTAATTGCTCAATCGCTGGCGCTACATGGCTTGGCTCGATACTGGAAAAGGGCGGTAGCAGGTGTTTTTCAAGCAGGGGGTTGGACATGGTGTTAGCGTTCCCGAGGTTGGCAAAAGCGCAATTTTAACCCAAATTATTTATTGGGTCTTTTTTTCATCAGCGGGGCAAATCCGTCGTTGGCGCCCTGTCCCTGGCTGTTATCGCCAGTTTTTGCCTGTGGTTTGCCGCGGTTTTTCTGGTTGCGTTGCCGTGTCTTACTCTTATCGGGTGCTGTCTTGCTGCGCTTTTTCTTGCTGCCAGCAGCCTTGCCTGATGATTTCAACTTTTTCGGCCCATTATACTTGGCCTTGAGGCCTGGCAGGCTGCGCCGCTCGAAGGTCAAGTTGAGATAGCGCTCAATGCCTGACATGAGGTTCCACTCCGGGGCGCAGGCCAGCGATACAGCCAGTCCCGTGGCGCCGGCTCGCCCGCTGCGTCCGGTTCGATGCAGGTAATCGTCTCCGCTGTGGGGGATGTCATAGTTGACCACCAGTTCTATATCCTTGACATCCAGGCCCCTGGCGGCCACATCGCTGGCGCACAGTATATCCACCTTGCCGTCGCTAAACTGGGTCATGACGTGTTTGCGTTCTTCGGTACTCATCTCACCCTGCAGCGCGCCACAGCGCAGCTTGTGATAATTGAGCAATGCCGCCAGGCGCACCGCGGTAGTGCGTTTGTTGCCAAACACCAGCGCGCGACGAAAACCGCCTTGTTGCAGCAGGGCAATCAGCAGCTTGTCCTTGTGCTCCTGGCTATCGGCCAGCATAAGTTGATGGAAAATACTGCTATGGGGTTGGCGCACCTGCCCAATAGCGATTTTTTCCGGCGACTTCAGCAGGGATTTCGCAACAGCGCCAAGCCCCTTGTGTTTGAGGGTGGCCGAAAGCATCAGTACCTGTCGGTCAGCGCCGCTGTACCCGGCGATTTTCAATACATCTTCGCGAAAGCCCATATCGAGCATACGGTCTGCTTCGTCCAGTACCAGCGATTGCAGTGAAGCCAGGTCCGCGCTATTTTTTTCACAGTGTTCGAGCATGCGCCCGGGGGTGGCTATAATGATTTCCGGATTTTTGCGCAGCAGGGCTTTCTGATATTTGAAGTCGGCCCCTCCGGTAATCGCCTGAGCGTCAAGTGGCGTTTTGGCCAGCAGTGGGCGGCAATGTTTGAGCACCTGCCGCGCCAGTTCTCGGGTAGGCACCAGAATCAACGCCAGTGTTCCAGCGCTGTGATTGACCGGTTTGGTTAGCAACTGCTGCACCAATGGTATGAGATAGGCTAGTGTCTTTCCGCTGCCGGTCTCGGCACTGACTCGCAGATCCTTGCCAGAGAGTGCGGCTGGGATAACCTTTTGCTGTACTTCTGTTGCATCGGTTAATCCCATATCTGCAAGACTCATTTGCAGGCGGCGATCGAGTTCCAGTTCTTCGAACACGTGTGTAGACTCCGGTTGTCAGTTTTGGTGAATTTTGCGCGTTCAATACTAACTGAACTCAGTGATAATGTCGGTGCGTTAAATAAAGATAGATTTTGCGCAATTCTGAGGCCAGCACTGGATACGCAGGTAGTATTCGCAAGTGATGCTACGAATTGGACGTTCGGTGGGTTATCAGTAGCAGGACGGTTGCAGTGTATGATAAGCCCTATAAACCACAGGCACACATAATAATTATGCAGATGGGACTTTCAGCAAGAATATTTATTGGCCTTGGCGCTGGTGTGTGCACCGGTATCTTTTTTGGTGAGTTGGTGGCTGATCTCAAATTGGTCGGTGATGTCTTCATTAAACTGCTACAAATCACCGTACTACCGTACATAATTGTTTCACTGATTGCCGGTTTTGGCCGTATGCAGATGCAACAGGCGCGACGTCTTGCAGTGCGTGGTTCCATTGTTCTGTTGGTTATTTGGGCCATAGCACTGGCGTTGATATTCATCGCTGCCCTGGCGTTCCCCGAGCTTGAGGTGGCCTCCTTTTTTGGTAGCTCTGTGCCGGCAACGCATAGCACCCCGAATATGTTCGACCTTTACCTGCCGGCGAATATATTTTACTCCCTGTCCAATAACCTGGTGCCGGCCGTCGTATTCTTCAGCATCCTGGTGGGCGTTGCGCTTATTTCAGTCAAGGACAAGAGTGGTGTACTGCCGATCTTTGATGGCCTGGCCAGTGCCATGAGCAATATTAATACCGCCATTGTAAAACTCACCCCTTATGGCATCTTCGCCATTGCGGCGGCAGCAGCAGGCACCATGACTATTGAGGAAGTAGGCAGAGTGCAGGTTTACCTGGTCACTTATATTGCCCTGGCGCTACTGATTACGTTCTGGATATTTCCCGGGCTGATCGCCGCCGTTAGCGGTATCTCTTATCGCGAGGTGTTGCGTACCTTCCAGGACGCTCTGGTAACCGCCTTTGCCACTGGCAATCAGTTTGTCGTGCTGCCACTAATTGCGGAGAACTGTAAAGAATTGCTGCGCAAGCACCACCTCCACAGTGAGGAGGCAGAATCGGCAGTGGATATTATCGTACCGGTTTCGTTCAACTTTCCCTCCCTGGGTAAGTTGCTGGTGCTACTGTTTGTGCTGTTTGCTGCCTGGTTTACCGACACAGACCTAAGTGTCGGGCAGCAATTCTCCCTGGCGTTTAACGGTCTGTTTAGCTTGTTTGGCAGCATCAATATTGCTGTGCCGTATTTGCTTGATTCGTTGCAAATCCCTGCCGATATGTTCCAGTTATTTCTGGTGACCGGAATTGTGGTCGGGCGATTTGGTGCCATGCTGGCTGCGCTGCATATTATCGTACTTAGTGTCATTGGTACCCTGGCCCTGTGCGGAAAGCTGCAGTTGCGCGGCGCTGCGATCCTGCGCTATTTGTCAATTAGTACGGTGTGCCTGGTCGTGCTGGTACTGGCTCTGCGGACCTACTTTTTGGTTTTTGTGCCCGATCCTCCGGCGCGCGAAGATGTACTTACGGATATCCAGTTAATGGACAAACGAGTACCGGCGCGGGTAGCGTTGGACCTGCCAGAGGCCAGTGTCACCCAATTGGCCGGTACACGGGTGGATCACGTGCTGGACCAGGGCGTGCTGCAGGTCGGCTATCGCCCCAACAACCTGCCATGCAGTTTTCTCACCAGCCAGGGCGAGTTAGTGGGCTTTGATGTTGAAATGGCACATATTCTGGCGGAAGACATCGGTGTGAAGTTGGAGTTCGTGCCATTCGAATTTGATGGTCTGGGGCGCATGTTGGCATCCGGGCAAATTGACATGGCCATGTCATGCATAGCCAGTCTCCCGGATCGCTATGCCTACGCCTCGTTTTCCCGCTCCTATCTGGACCTGACATTGTCATTTGTAGTGCGGGATCACGAACGGGAGCAGTTCAGTGATTTTGCACTGCTGCGCGAGCGCAAGGACCTGACCATTGCCATGATCAGCACGCAGTATTTTGAACCACGGATACGCAGGTTATTGCCCGACGCCCGCATTGTTTATCTGGAGGCGGCCGAAGATTTCTTTTCCGGCGCGGCTCAGGGTGCAGATGCCCTGATGCTTTCCGCTGAAGAGGGGGCGGCTTATAGCTACCGCTATCCGCAATATACCGTGGCCCGGGTTGCCGGGGGCTCGGTGCGCCTGCCAGCGGCTTATGCCGTGCCCAAAGGCGATGTGGAAATGATGGAGTTCGTCAGCAACTGGATAGATCTGAAGCGTAAAGATGGCACTATCGATTCACTCTATGAGTACTGGATGCTCGGAGGCGCCACCCGCCCGCGCGAGCCACGCTGGTCAATTATCCGCAACGTGTTGGGCTGGGTTGAATAGGATTACCCATAACAGCTGGCATAATGGAAAAGCGGGGATTAACCGCTATATTGTAACGAGTTAACTAACGATATTACCGGAAGAAACAGCATGCATACGATGACCCGATTCTGCGTATCAGTAATCACTCTTTGCCTGACTCTCAGCGCTGCCGCCGCAGACTATGACGTCAAGACCTCTGCCAGGGTGGTGGCTTTTGGTGATGTGCACGGCGCTTACGACGATTGGACGGCCTTATTGCAGGAAGTCGGTGTGGTCGACGCGCAGCTGAATTGGAGTGGCGGCGATACACACCTGGTTTCACTGGGCGACCTTATCGATCGCGGCCCGGGCTCACGCAAGGTGGTTGAATTGTTGATGAAGATGGATGGCCAGGCGGAGCAGGCTGGTGGCGCAGTGCATCTGGTATTGGGTAATCACGAGGTCATGGTAATGACCGGGGACCTGCGCTACGTCTCGGCGGCGGAATTTGCCGCGTTTGCAGGCGATGAAACACAGGCGCAACGGGATGCCTTGTATGCGCAATACCGCAGCTTTAACACCGGCGGAGAAGAGGCCATTGTGCGCCAGACGTTCGATGACCAGTATCCGGCTGGGTTTGTAGCCTTGCGTCAGGCGTTTTCCCAGCAGGGTGACCTGGGGCGCTGGTTGGTGGAGCAACCCTTCGTGCTCAAGGTGAATGACAAGGTCTATATGCACGGCGGCATTGCCAGCGCGGCGAGTGAGGACTCGTTGGATGCGCTGAATAACAAGCTGCGTGCAGAGTTTAAAGACTTTCTCGATAGTATGGATGCGCTGCGAGCAGCCGGTGTGATGCCTTTATACGTGGACTATCATGATCGCCTGGGGTTTCTCAATGCGCGGGTGGAGGAGTTTGTAGCCGCCAACCCCAAAACCCAGGCCCCGTGGTTCGGTGCAGTGCAGCAGGTGTTTGCAGCCCAGGAAGCCTTTGTTTTTAGTGATGACAGTCCCAACTGGTACCGCGGTACGGCCATGTGTCACCCCTACGCCGAATCCTTCAACACAGAGCGCTTCCTCAAGGCAGTCGGTGCCAAGCAATTGGTAATGGGCCATACGCCAACCAAGGGCAATGTCCAGGTGCGTATGGATGGCCTGGCCATTCGCCTCGATACTGGCATGCTCAAGAGTGTTTACAAAGGCCGCGCCTCAGCATTGATATCCCAGGGCGATACTGCCTACGTGCATTACCTGGGTAGCGCCGGGCAGGCACAGCCGATAGCCGAGTCGCGCAGTTTGGCACAGCGGTTGTCACACATGAGTGATGCTGAACTGGAAGACTTCATGCGCACCGCGCCGGTGGTCAATATTGAGAACATTGGTACTGGTGTAACCAAGCCCAAGCGTATTACTCAGGAGCGTGATGGCATTAGCAATGATGCTGCCTTCAAGTATGAAGATACCAACCCGCGACTGCAAAGCAAAAGCAAATACATCGCCAGGAAGCACAACGAAAGCGATCGCTACGTTTACGACGTTGCGGCCTATAAACTGGATCGCATGCTGGACTGGCAAATGGTGCCCACTGCGGTAATAGCTGAGGTGGAAGGCGATGAGGGCGCGCTGTCTGATTGGGTGGGCAACGCCATTAATGAAAGAGATCGGTTGGAGCAGGAAATACCGTTTGGTGGTTATTGCAAGCAGTCCGAACAGTACCGCCTGCGTTTTATATTTGATGTCCTCATCCACAACGATGATCGTAACCTGACCAATATCCTGTGGACCAAGGATACGTTTATGATGCAATTTATTGACCACAGCCTGGCATTTCGCTCGACAGAAAAACGACCCAAGCAGTATAGGAAGGTACCACTTCAGGTATCCGATCTACTGCGCTTGCGTCTGGAGTCCCTGGACAACGCCGGCCTTAGCAGTGAACTGTCTCCGTACCTGCACCCGAGACAGATTAAGGCGATTTTGGCCCGCCGTGACCTTATCCTGAGGGAAGCCGTGAGCACCTCCAAATAATGGTAGTGTGGGGTAATGCGGCGCAGCTGGGGCAAACAGCCCCCTGCGATAATCAGGGCCAGCCGCAGCTGGCCCGCCAGGGAGAGTGACAGATGGTGCAGGCGATAAGAATATACGAAACGGGCGGTCCCGAGGTGATGGTATTGGAGGACGTTGCACTCGAACAACCGGGCCCCGGCATGGTTACCGTTGCCAATCGTGCGATAGGCCTTAATTACATCGATACCTATCATCGCAGTGGCTTGTACCCGTTGCCCCTGCCTATAGGCATCGGTATGGAGGGTGCGGGTGTTGTGCAGGCTGTTGGCGAAGGTGCGGACCTGGCTGTCGGCGATCGGGTGGCTTACTGCTCCGCCGGGTTTGGTGCCTATGCCGAGGCTTTGAATCTGCCAGCCAGTCGCCTGGTGAAAATTCCCCAGGGCATTGATTTTGAGCAAGCCGCGGCAGTGATGTTAAAGGGTCAAACGGCGGAATACCTGCTGCAACGCACCTATGCATTGCAGTCCGGCGAAACCTGTTTGTTTCATGCTGCGGCGGGGGGGGTAGGCCTGATCTTCGGGCAGTGGGCCAACAGTATTGGTGCCAGCGTTATAGGTACCGTGGGGTCGCCAGAGAAAGCCGAGTTGGCCCTGGCTCACGGCTTTACCCATGTCATCAATTATCGCACTGAGGACGTGGTGCAGCGCGTGCTGGAAATTACCGGCGGAGAGAAACTGCCAGTGGTGTTCGACGGTGTTGGCAAAGATACCTTCGAGATGTCACTTGATTGCCTTCGCCCCAGAGGGCTAATGGTAAGCTTCGGTAATGCTTCCGGTGCGCCGGATCCACTGGATCTGCAAACGCTGTCCAGCAAGGGTTCGTTGTTCATAACCCGACCGACTTTATTGACATATTCGGCGACTACAGATGAGTTGCGACAGTCCACACAGGACCTGTTTTCCCGCGTACTTAGCGGCGCGATACAGGTGGAGATCAATCAACGTTACTCCCTGGCCGATATACAACAAGCGCATCGCGATATCGAAGGTAGAAAAACCACCGGCTCAACGGTCATTCTGCCCTGAATATCTGTGTTGATAATGGCGAGTCCCAAGCAATGACAATAATGGTGAAACCAGTGTTTTTGACCGGTGATGGAGTGCGCCTGGAACCGTTATCGCAAGATCACGCCCAGGGCCTATACAACCGTGGGCGTGCAGCAACGGATTGGGTGCATATGCCCAGATCCTGCTTCATAGACCTGGCCGATACCAGGCAATGGATCGATGAAGCGCTGCATGATGCGCCTGCGCAGTTGGCCTTTGCCATCGTTGAATCCGCTAAGGGTAAGGTCGTGGGAAGTACCCGTTATCTTAATATTAGGCCCGAGCACCGCTCTTTGGAGATCGGCTGGACCTGGCTGGGGCAGGAATGGCAGCGCACCGGTGTTAATACCAAAGTGAAAATGCTGCTCCTTGCACATGCCTTCGAGCGGCTCAACTGTGTCCGGGTTGAGTTTAAGGCAGATTTGCGTAACCAGCGCTCACAGCAGGCGCTGGAGCGTATGGGCGCCACACGCGAGGGTGTATTACGTAATCATATGATAGTGCAGGGAGATTACGTGCGTGACTCGGTTTATTTCAGCGTGATCGACAAGGATTGGCCAGCGGTTAAGGAGCGACTCCTGTTGCTTGAAAATCGCTCTTAAACCTCCTGTGCCAGGCGCCCAGGCTCTAACTCACGGTGGTCTGCACCATTTCGTTGTCGCTAAAGCTATCTGCGAACAGTGGTGAGCTCAAGTAACGCTCACCCGAATCAGGCAGTATAGCGACAATCATTTTGCCACGGTGTGCTTCCTGCTGTGCTACGCGGTGGGCGACAGCCATGGCGGCGCCGCAGGATACCCCGGCCAAAATTCCCTCCTGCTGCATCAGTTTGTGGGCCCAGGCCATGGCTTCTTCACTGGATACCTGTTCTACCTGGTCTACCATGGACAGATCCAGGTTGCCGGGCACAAAGCCTGCGCCGATACCCTGTATCTTGTGTGGGCCGTGGGTGGGTTCCTGGCCCGCCATGGCGGCAGTGATCATGGTGGTGGTGTCGGGTTCCACTGCCACGGTGTGTATGGCCTTGCCCCTGGTCTGCTTGAGGTACCTGGAAATACCGGTCAGGGTGCCGCCGGTGCCTACACCGGAAATCAGGATGTCCACCTGGCCATCTGTGTCGTCCCAGATTTCAGGACCCGTCGTTTGCTCGTGGATCGCCGGATTAGCGGGGTTTTCGAACTGGTGAGGGCCCCAGTACTTGTCGGGATCTGAAGCGATGATGTCCTCCGCTTTCTGGATGGCGGCGGGGATGCCCTGGGCGCCATCGGTGAGAACAATGTCAGCCCCCAGTGCCTTCATCAGCATGCGTCGCTCCAGGCTCATGGTATTTGGCATGATCAGGGTACAGCCATAACCCCTGGCCGCCGCCACAAAGGCCAGTGCAATCCCGGTATTGCCGCTGGTGGGTTCGACGATGGTCATGCCCGGCTTGAGACTGCCGTCGGCTTCTGCAGTCAGCACCATACTGGTGCCGATACGGCACTTGACTGACATGGCAGGATTGCGATTTTCCAGTTTGACGTAAATATTAGCGTCGCTGATGTGGTTAATTTTTACCAGGGGAGTGCCGCCAATGGTAGCGGAGTTGTCGTCAAATACATTACTCATGATTGTTCCTTGTCCTTGTAGCGGCCTGTTGGAGTTGAATTCTAGCCGGATGATGCACCGGGCCCGTGGGCAGGCGATGACACAAGATTAGTACTGGCCTTTGTTCTTGTCCATCGCTGCGGCGAGATCACGGCGTTATTGTGCATTTAGTTATTTTTTTCGTCGTATCGGGAACCTTTGTACTGCGGCACAGTCTCATTAAACAGTGACAGTGTTGCTGCTTTGCGGTCGCGTAGTTAAGGCTCAGGAGTGGGCAGCGTAAGACCCAAACGTTGTTATTACTATTCTGAATTCCATTCAGGTCTCATATCCCCTTTAAGAGAAGCTCCATCTCTGCATACCGGCCCCATGGGCCGGTTTTTTTTGCCCCTGGTTGCTACTCCAGAAAGCTCGCTATCTCGTTCAGGTCTTTGCGCTTAATGTCGGGCACACGGGCTCCGTTGGCTGGGTAGCCCACCACGAGAATCATACTGGGTTTTTCTTGCTGCGGTCGGTGCAGTATGCGATTGAGGAATTTCATCGGGCTGGGAGTGTGAGTAAGCGTTGCCAGCCCGACGTGGTGCAGGGCGTTAATCAGCACGCCAGTCGCAATGCCGACTGATTCTGGCACATAGTAATTTTTTATTTTGTTACCATCCGGGTCGCGAGCGTATTTTTCAGCGAAAATGACAATGAGGTAAGGAGCAATCTCCAGAAAGGGCTTGTTGTCGTCGGTACCCAGGGGCGCCAACGCCTGCAGCCAGTCATCGGGAGCGCGGCGCTGATAAAACTCCCGCTCTTCTTCCTCGGCCCCGGCGCGTATCTGCTGCTTGATTGCGGGGTCGCTAACAACACAAAAATGCCATGGCTGCCGGTTGGCCCCCGATGGTGAGCTGCCGGCAGCCAGCAGGCACTGCTCTATAATTTCCCGGGCAACTGGCTCGGGGCTGAA
>JBALVO010000036.1:6331-32066 GCA_036961445.1 Halioglobus sp. | reverse complement strand
GCGACACTGCCAAATCCCTGTAAATGCGCGGGCATGGCGTTAAGCAACAAGGCGATGGAAGGCCTGCCCAGCTCACACAGCCAGGCAATATCGCCGGCCCTGGCAGCTCCCATTTCCACCACCGCATACGCCACACCCGGCTCCAGGCGCAACAGCGTCAGAGGTACACCGATCTCATTATTGAAATTACCCTGGGTAGCCAGAGTCTGACCGCGCTGCGACAGCACCGCCTGCACCATGTTCTTGACCGTGGTCTTGCCACTGCTGCCGGTAATCGCTACCAGCGGGCCTTTGTACAAGTCCCGGTTATAGCCGCCCAATCTTCCCAGCGCCTGCTGCGTATCAGCGACCGCCAATTGCGGCAGGGGCGTATCAACGGTCTGCGCAACCAGCGCCGCCGCGGCTCCCGCCGCTGCCACTTGTGCCACATAATCGTGCCCATCGAAATTTTCTCCGCTGAGGGCCACAAACAAATCTCCAGCACGCAGGGATCGGCTATCGGTGCAAACACCGGTAATCTGACCATCACCGCCACACAACTGCGCCTGCAACGGCGCTTGTAATTCAGATAGCGTCATGGCGCGCATCACTGTGACTCCCTCCGGGCGAGGGCGGCACGTGCCTGCTCTGCGTCACTAAAATGTAAACGCTGATCCTGGACAATCTGATAATCCTCGTGACCTTTGCCGGCTATCACGATGCAGTCTCCGGCATGCGCCTCCGACAACGCCTGTATGATTGCCTCTGCACGGTGCTCCACCATGGTGTAGTTGCCGCTGCACCCGGATTCGACATCTCGCATGATCTGCGACGGTTCTTCACTGCGTGGGTTATCACTGGTTACTACTACCTTGTCAGACAGTTGGCAGGCTACCCGCCCCATCACTTGCCGCTTGTTCCTGTCGCGATCACCACCGCAACCAAAGACAGTCACCAGGGCGCCGCTGACATGAGGCTTGAGCGCTCGCAACACATGCTCCAGTGCATCTGGGGTATGGGCGTAATCCACGATGACCTGCAAACCCAGCGTATTGGGAATGGCCTGCATGCGACCAGGCACTGGCTGCAACTGCGTCACCGCTTCCAGTATTGCCAGCAACTTCTCTCCGGCCAGCGCCAGGGCGGTTACCGCTGCTGCCAGATTAGCGAGATTGAATGACCCGGGCAGGGGACTGTGAAACTCAGCGCTACCCCAGGGAGTATGCATCTGTCCGCGTACGCCACCGTCGTAAAATTGCGTCTTTTCCACGCGCACATCCGCCGCTGCACCGCTGGCTGAATACGTCAGCAGTTGAACATCGCGGTCAACGATTGCCTGCACCTGGGCGGCAAATTCATCGTCTATATTGATAACCGCATGACGCAGTCCTTCCATGGCAAATAATTGCAACTTGGCCCGACCATAGGCATCCATAGTGCCGTGGTAATCCAGATGATCATGAGACAAATTGGTATAGATCGCAGTCTCAAACGCCACCCCATTGACGCGCCCCTGCACCAGCGCATGCGAGGAAACCTCCATACAGACGGTATCAACACCCAGGTCACGCCATTGCTTCAATTGCCGCTGCAGAGCCACCGGATCCGGCGTGGTGTTACCGGCTGCCACCACATCGTCTTGCAGACTCGCACCCAGAGTGCCGATCGCACCACAGGTATTTCCCAGTAAACGACTCAACTGCGCTATTAATCGCGTGGTTGTGGTCTTGCCGTTGGTACCGGTAACACCCACCATGCGCATAGCGCGGCTGGGATTGCCAAACAGGCGGGAGGCCAACACGCCGACCTCTAAATGTAATTCCGGAATCTCCACCAGCGGCACTGGAATCTCATCGACAAAGCCGGCTACGGGAGCCTCAGCTACTACCGCCGCAGCGCCATTGGCCACAGCCTGCTCAATAAACTGCCGGCCATCGTGTCTATCGCCAGGCACGGCGAGAAAGACATCCCCTGCGTGCACCTTGCGGCTGTCTAACTGCATGCCAGCAATCATGGTGGCAGCGCCGGGGCAACTGTCGTTGGCAAGCAATTCAGACAATGGCATCGCCGGCAGGACTGAATGACTGGCGGCCATCATCACGCTGCACCTCCGCGCTTGGCCAGGTTTGCTTCTGCTAGCGCTTCAAGCTCGGTAGGTGGCACATTCAAAATCCGCAGCGCGCCCTCGGTTACCAGAGAAAAGATTGGCGCGGCGGCCGCACCACCACCATAAGCGTCACCCTTGGGATCATTAACCACGACCACAGTGACAATACGCGGATCATTGGAAGGTGCCACGCCGGCAAAGAGAGCCACATAGTGGTCGTCGATGTACCCTGAGGGGCCCACCTTGTGCACCGTGCCGGTCTTGCCGCCCACCTGGTAACCGGGCACGCGAGCTTTGCGCGCAGTACCGTGCTCCCCGGTTACCGCGTGCAATACAGTGAGCACCTGAGAGGCAACGGCGGGAGAAATCACCTGCTCCCCTGCCGACAGCTCGCCCTCCAGGGCCAGTAGCGACACCGGTTGATGCACACCACTATTGGCGAATACGGTGTAAGCACTGGCTAGTTGCAGGGGCGTCGTGGTAATACCGTAACCAAACGCCAGTGAGACTTTTTCCGATACGTGCCAGCGCGGCCGGTTGGGCAAGCGTCCCGCACTTTCTCCGGGAAATCCGGTGCCCGGGGGATGGCCAATACCAAAGCGATTAAATACATCCCAAATTGGCTCATGACCCAGATCCAGGGCAATCTTGGTCACCCCGACCTGGCTGGACTTCTGGATAACCCGGGTCAACGTTATCTTGCCGTAATTGCGCGGATCAGGATAAGTCTTGCGCCCTACGCGAATGCGACCAGGGGAGGTATCGATAATCGTTTCTGGTGTATAGCGGCCACTTTCCAGCGCCGCCACCAGGGTCAGGGCTTTCATGGTTGAGCCAGGCTCATACACATCTGTCATAGCCCGGTTGCGCATGGTGGCCGGCTTCATTCCTTTACGGCTATTGGGGTTGTACACCGGGTAATTGACCATCGCCAGAATTTCACCGGTGTGACTATCGAGCGTCACGATAGAACCCGACTCAGCACCTAACGCAGTGACCGCTTTTTTCAATTCACGATGTTGCAGATACTGCAGCCGCAGATCGATGCTAAGAGTGAGATCTTTACCGGGCTGAGCCGGCTGCACGACACCAATATCCCGCACCACCTCGCCGTGAAGATCCTTTATGTATTTTTTCTTCCCGGGCACACCGCGCAGCCAATCGTTATAAGCCAACTCCAACCCGGCGATACCCTGGTCATCGACATTGGTAAAACCCACTAACTGGGCCGCCACTTCGCCCGCCGGATAGAAGCGGCGATACTCACGCTCTCCAAAAACACCGCGGAAGCGCTGGTCCAACACTTGCCTGGCATCTGCAGGCACCAGGTGGCGCTGCAGGTACATAAACTGCTTACCCTTATAATGGGCCAACTTGCCCTCCAGCTCGGACAACTTCATACCCAGTGCCTGTGCCAATTCGGGAAGACGCTCTGACCCTTCAAGCTGTTGCGGATTGGCCCAGATTGATACCACCGGCGTACTGACAGCCAGTGGCTCGCCGCGCCGATCGGAAATCACGCCGCGGTAGGCGGGAATTTCTGCTGTGCGCACAGAGCGCATGGCGCCCTGATTCTGCAGAAATTGGTGACCCCGCTCCATATCCAGGATTTGCAAGGACAAGACGCGCCCTACCAGCAATGCCAGTAACGAACACAACACACCCACTACCAGATAGAAGCGCCAGGCGCCTATCGGTTGCTTTTGCGTCTTTACCCGCGTCATCGGGGCACCACTTTATACTGCGCCAGATCGGGCGATTGCATGTCGAGGTCACCGCGTGCCACTCTCTCTACCCGACGATGCGATGCCCAGGTGCTTTGCTCTAACAGCAGGCGGCCATAGTCCTCCTGCAAGTACCACTGAGACGACTCCAGCACCTGCAACTGCGCGTAGAGCTCCCGGCAAGCGTGAGTAGAGGCAATAGCGGAAAATGTAGAGGTGAGAATCAGCACAAGGACGACAGCATTAACCCAGGCCAGCTCCCTGCCGACCGGTCCTGCACCCTTCGCCTGACTTGCGTTTACCATTGCGCTCTTCGCCACCTATCTACTTACCCGACCGACTCATCAGCTAATCTTTTCCGCCACGCGCATAATCGCGCTGCGTGCCCGCACATTCCCCGCCACTTCCTCGTCACTTGCCTTCACCGCCTTACCCACCAGCTTCATCCGGCGATTGAGTGCGCTGTCTGGTATGGGCAGCCCGGCGGGAAACTTCTCCCCCCTGGCCATATCACGCATGTAACGCTTGACCAATCTGTCCTCCAAAGAATGAAAGCTGATCACCACCAGGCGGCCGCCGACATGCAGCAAGTCCAGCGCGCCGTGCAGCAGGTCCTGCAAATCCTCCAGCTCGCGGTTTACCTTGATGCGTATCGCCTGGAATGCTCGTGTCGCCGGATGCTTGTGCTTTTCCCACCGGGGATTGGCCTCACTCACGATCTTGGCTAAATGACTGGTAGAAATAATGGGGGACTCATCCCTGGCGGCCACGATGGCGCCGGCTATGCGCCGTGCGAATCTTTCCTCGCCATACTCCTTTAACACCGCGGCAATGTCTGACTCGTTCGCGTAGGACAACCACTGGGCAGCCGTTTCGCCACGGCTGGTATCCATGCGCATATCCAATGGACCATCGTGCATAAAACTGAAACCGCGCTGGCCATCATCCAACTGTGGGCTGGACATCCCCAGGTCAAGTAAAATGCCATCAACTGCGTCGATCCCCATCCCACGCAGTTGATGGGGCAGCTGCGCGAACGACCCGTGGAAAAATTCAAAGCGGGGTTCGCTTTCTGCCAACTCTTGCGCCGCTGCACAGGCCAGTGGATCTTTATCCACCCCCAGCAAGCGACCGCCATCATCCAGACAATCCAACAGGTAGCGGCTGTGTCCACCGCGACCATAGGTGCCGTCGACATAAAAACCGCTGGGTGTAGTCACCAGAGCGTTTACCGCCTCGCGCAACAGAACTGTCTGATGCATATCCGACACCTACAGATTCAGTGACATAAGTTCATCAGGCAGCTCAGCCTCAGGACCGGAGTCCTGCAACGCTCGCTCTCGCTCGGCCAACCACAAGGCCTCGGACCATAACTCCAGTTTGTTGCCCTGCCCCACCAAGACCAGTTTTTTGTCCAGCTGCGCGTACTCGCGCAGGGATTGCGGCAGCAACATACGGCCGCTGCCGTCCAACTCCAGATCGGTGGCGTAACCCAACATCAGTCGCTGAAAGCGTTTTACCGCAGGCTTAAGGGTGGGCAGATTTTGAATGTCGTGCTCAATTCGCTCCCATTCAGGGAGCGGATACACCACCAGACAGGTGGATTGGGTATCTATGGTGACGACAATCTGGCCAGCACACTGGGACAACAATGGCTCGCGCTGACGCGCTGGCATAGCCAGGCGCCCCTTGGCGTCCATATTTAAATGTTGTACTCCACGAAACACGCCAGTTTTCCCCACTCAGCCGACTTCGAAATCCACAAAAAGCCAGATTTATCCACTTATACCCACTTTTCGACACTATAGAGCTGCGCGCGAGATACTGTCAAGCCAGCAAACGGAAAAAACGTTGTGATTTCAGTCAATTAGCGCAACTTTCGGACGAGGGAGTAAGCATTTTTTGGGGGCAGATTCAGATAAAAATGTACAAAAACAGCCCAGTAAATTCGTTTGTTAATAATTTACTTTAACTTACAGGCCGTTTTGTCATTTCACGATAGCTTGGTTAGTTGAAAAAAGTATAAGGCATGGCGCCAAACCGACATTTAGCGATGTGGTTGCCGATAAAAATGAAGGATTGGGTGACACACAAGGAAGTACTGCCCGCCCGCAATGACCCGGTTGGGCAGTGCAAAGCGAGCAGTAGCTAGTTGTAAGAAGAGTCGGTCGATAAGCCGGGTTCTGTCGTGGACGATCATTCATCTGCGACAGGTGTCACCACCTGCCTGTAGCGACCTACCCGAATCCACTGCGGGCCACAGCTGATGGATTCCTATTTGGTCTTGCTCCGAGTGGGGTTTACCATCGCCACGCCTGTTGCCAGCCGCGCGGTGCGCTCTTACCGCACCTTTTCACCCTTACCCAATCGCTCAAGAGTGATCGGGCGGTATACTTTCTGTTGCACTTTCCGTAGGCTTTCGCCCCCCAGGCGTTACCTGGCACCCTGCCCTGTGGAGCCCGGACTTTCCTCCCCCCAAACACCCGAAGGTGCTTAAAAAGCGATCGCCTGACCGACTCGGCGCCAAGAGTACAGATAGCGGACACCAAGGGCAAGCCCGACAGCCCGCTAGTCCCGTTTCAGGGCCAGCAGGTGCTCATACAATACCTTCTTACGCAGGCCGGTACAGTCAGCCACTACCGCCGCAGCGCGCTTGGCTGGCAACTCCTGGGCCAGTCGCTGCAACAACGTCGACACTTCTGCTGTGAGCGCCTGCTCAACCTTCTCCTGCCCGGCAACCACTAACACAATCTCGCCTTTCTGCTGATTGATGTCACCGGCTACAAACGCCTCCAGATCCAGCAGTGTGCCCCTGCGTATGGTTTCGTAGGTTTTGGTAATCTCTCTGGCCAACACTGCCTCGCGTTCACCACCGAACACCGCGATCATTGACTGCAGGCAGGCGCCAATGCGATGTGGTGCCTCATAAAAAATCAGGGTCACCGTCTCTGCCGCCAGTTTGGACAGGCGATTAACCCTCGCGCCAGCCTTGGCCGGCAGAAAACCTTCGAACAGGAAACGGTCAGTCGCCAGTCCGGACACGCTCAGTGCTGCGATAGCGGCGCAAGCGCCGGGTACCGGGTACACTGCAAAGCCCCTGTCTTGCACATAACGCACCAGTCGATAGCCCGGGTCGGAAATCAGCGGGGTGCCAGCATCCGACACCAGCGCCACGCTGCCACCATCGGCCAGGCAATTGCCGATTTTTTCCATAGCTCGCTCATCGCTGTGGTCATGATAGGCCGTGGCAGGCGTGCCAATATCGAAATGCTGTAACAACCGCTGGCTGTGTCTGGTATCCTCTGCGGCAATGAGATCCGCAGCCTGCAGGACAGCGACCGCCCGGTGCGACATATCACCGAAGTTACCAATAGGTGTCGCCACAACATAGAGCCCGGAATCCACATTTTCCCCTTATAATACCGATTGGTAGTCGTGTCCGGATAAACGGACCCCACTGTTCACTGGTGAAGCATAACATGAGACAACACTCTCCCACGCTGCAGCGACGCCTGCGGACGATAGGCCTTACCCTGCTAGCCATAGGCTTGAGCGGCTGCGGCGGGACGCCCCAGCAAACCGACACCAGCACCGCGACAGCGCCCACAACACAACAACCGCAGGTATCAACCGGCACTACCCTGACGCTACCGCACAGTGAGTATAGCGAGCAGTTCAGCAGCGCCGCACAGTCTCTGGCGACATTCGACTGGATGACAGCCAGCGTGACACTGCAGCAGATCCCACCGGCACAGGACCCCACCGTTGCGTTAAACCAGGACGATCGCGTCTATCTCGGTTACCTGCAGGCTCGTATCGCCTATTCACGCGGTTACCAGGATCAGGCCCTGAAGCAGTTACAACAGCTGATCTATCCAGGAATGAATAACGCGCTGCAATATCGCATCCTGAACTTCCAGCGCCACATATTGGAAATGTCAGGCGACAACCTGGCCAGCGCCAGGATGAGCGAGCAAATCCTGCGATGGGCGCCGGCCGAAAGTGCCGCAGCCTTGCGACGCAGTATCTGGAGAGATCTACAGCGCCTGGACGACTCACAACTACGAACGGCCATCAACACCACCACCGATCTGCAATGGTGGGCGTGGCTGGAACTCGCCAGGATCAGCCGCGAGAACCCGGTTGCGGCAGCTAACCAGTTAGTCCAGTGGCGCAGCAACAATCCCAACCATCCAGCGGCGTCGCCATTGCCCGGCGGCCTGGATCACCTGTTACAAGCGGCACCACCGATGAACAAGGTAGCCCTTATCCTGCCACTGAGCGGACGCCTGGCACCAGCGGGTAAAGCGGTGAGGGACGGCTACCTGGCCGCCTACTATGCCGAGCGAGCGGCCGGCCAGGCCGGCTTCGAAGTCATGATTGTGGATCTGAACGGCTACGAGTCCGCTAATGCCGCCTACGACGAGGCTGTTTTGAACGGTGCCAATCTGGCGATCGGCCCCCTCAGCAAACAGGCCGTGAGTGAATTGGCAACGCGCCTGGATCGACCGATCCCGGTACTGGCCCTGAATCGCATCGATGAAGTACTACCCGCCACTGGTAGCGCCCTGGTACAGATGTCACTCGCCCCCGAAGACGAGGCTGCGCGCATTGCCGAGATAGCATTTGGCCGGGGAGCGCGTCGCGCATTGATAGTGAGGCCCGCCGGTGACTGGGGCACCAAAGTAGAGGCCGCTTTGCAAGCGCGCTGGGCGGCCCTGGGAGGCTCTGTCGCCACTAGTTCCACCTATGCCAGCAGGGACGATTACTCTTCCAGCGTAAAAAACGCGCTGGACCTGCCCGCCAGCGAAAAGCGAGGACGCGACGTGCGCAGCATGCTGGCCACCAATATAGAATTCACTGCCCGTCGCCGACAGGATGCTGACGTGGTATTCCTGCTGAGCCGCAATGGCCCGGAAGCACGCTCTATCAAACCACTACTGGCCTTCCACTACGCCAGCAACCTCCCGGTATACGCTATCTCCAGTATCTACAACGGCACGCCCGACTCTCGCGATAAAGACCTGAGTGATATCAATTTTGTAGAGACACCCTGGCTACTGGGCGGCAACCCCGGCCTGCGCGTGACGATTGCTGCCGGAGATACCGGCAGCGACAATTACACTCGCCTCAACGCGCTGGGCGCAGATGCCTTTTTGCTGCAGTCCAACTTCACCCTGCTACAAGCCGGCCCCGACGTCTTGTTAAAGGGCAACACCGGTCTGCTGAGCATGAATTCGCAGCTGCAAATCCAGCGTGAATTGTCGCTGGCCACATTTGATGGAAGCGTGCTCACACCACAGTAGGTAAACTGCGCCACGTAGCATTCGGTAATACCGCTGTACAAGGCCTGCAGCGAGGCGAGGTGTACCATGAGGTCGCTGGGCGATGATTACGAAACCCGGGCCAGCCAGTGGCTGCAGGATCAGGGCCTTAGTTTACTGGCACGAAATTTCGCGGGTAAGACCGGAGAAATTGATATTATCGCCCAACACAATAATCACCTGGTCTTCCTGGAAGTCAGGGCGCGCAGCAATCTGCGCTTTGCCAGTGCAGCTGCATCCGTAGACAAACGCAAGCAGCAACGTATTATGCTCACTGCGCAATTATTCCTGCAACGTCATCCAAAATTTGCCAATATGCCATGTCGATTTGACGTAATTACCTTTGAGCCGCGCTCACCCTCATCCGACTCAGAGATTCGCTGGATTCGCGGCGCTTTTACCGCCTGAAACGCAACACCCGGAAAACATTGAATGAACTACTACCAGATCATCGCAGCCAACTTTCAGGACACCATAGAAACAATTGCCATGTCGGCAGACAACCTGGCGGAGCCAATCGAACTGGGCAGTCAGTTAATGGCCAAGGCACTACTGGAAGACCGCAAAATTATCGCCTGCGGCAACGGCGTAGATGCAGCGCAGGCGCAGTTATTTGCCAGTAATCTGCTAAGCCGCTTTGAACATGAACGGCCAGCCCTGCCCGCCCTGGCCCTGGGCTGTGACGGCGCCAGCATCACCGCCATTGCCCACTCCAGTGGCATCAATGAAATTTTCTCCAGGCAGTTACGCGCCCTGGGGCAACCCGGCGACGTGCTGCTTTGTATTAACAGTTCCAGCGGAGCCAACAACCTGTTACGAGCAGCGCAGGCAGCCCACGAAAGGAACATGACAGTCATAGCGCTGTCCAACACCAGCGACGATGAACTTAGCGCCTTGATACACGCCGAGGATGTGGAACTGCGCGTCGCTGCAACGCGCCAACCGCGCATTGTGGAAATGCACACCATCGCCATCCACAGTCTTTGCGAGTTAATAGAACACAGCCTGTTCGGAACCTACAACCAGGAATAAAATATGAAGCAAATCCTCCTAACGCTGATCGCACTCAGCGCACTCACCCTATCCGGCTGTGGCAGCTTCCTGGCCACCATGCAAGTCGACACCATTGAAGACGAACCCATAGAGCGCACGATGGCTCAGGTGATCGAAGACGATAACATTGAAACCAAATCCACGGTCAACATCCACGCCGCCGACGAAGCCTTCCACGACGCTCACCTCACAGTGGTCAGCTACAACGGGTTCGTGCTTGTTGCTGGCCAGGTTAACGACGAGAAACTGAAGGCTAAAGCTACCGAAGTCGTGCGCAAAGTCCACGGTGTGCGCAGAATCTATAATGAGCTGGAAATCGCCTCTCCCAGCTCAGGCATGACACGCACCAGCGACACATGGATCACTACCAAGGTGAAATCCTGGTTGCTGGGCAGTTCCGATAGTGAGGGCACTCGAGTGAAGGTTGTTACGGAAAATGGGGTGGTCTATCTGATGGGCCTGGCTACCCGCGCCGAGGCAGAGCGCATCTCTGACAAGACGGCCGGAATATCCGGAGTGCAGCGCGTGGTGCGGTTGTTTGAGCTGGTCGACTAGGGGCGATAGCAAGACCGCCGGACGACAAAACTATTTAACAATCTTCAGGGAAGGGCGCGCCTCGAGCTTGTTGGGCTCTGGCGGAGTATCGTCCGGTGGCTCACTGGCTTCCTCGGGTTCAAACACCATGCCCTGGCCATTCTCCCTGGCGTAGATACCCACCACGGCAGAGATCGGCACAAAAACATCGGTAGCGACACCACCGAAGCGGCCGTTGAAGACCACTGCGTCGTTAGAAATATTCAGGTCCATGACCGCACCGGGAGAAATATTAAGCACGATTTGATCGTCCTTAACGAATTGCTGCGGCACCATGACTCCGTCACTGGATGCGTCTACCAATACATAAGGCGTGCAATCGTTGTCTACAATCCACTCGTAGAGAGCGCGCATGATATAAGGACGACTTGACGTCATGACTGACCCTGTAACAACGGAGCGTGAGTGGAAACTGCGCCTTTAAAGGCGCATTTCCCGTTCCTGTTCAGACAAGCTCTCCTGGAAAGACTCGCGAGCAAACAGCGCGTCCATATAATCCAATAACGGCTTGGACTGCTTGCTGGCGCGAATATCGACACCCAGGAATGGCAAGCGCCACAGGATCGGTGCGATACAGCAATCGACCAGAGTGAATTCTTCACTCATAAAGAACGGCTTCTCAGCAAAGATAGGCGCGATTCCCAGAATGCTCTCGCGCAACTCCTTGGTGGATTTCTTGATCACATTCTCGCTACGCGTGTGCTGAATTGCATCGACCAATGCGCACCAGTCTTTCTCGATACGGTGGATATACAAGCGACTTTCAGCACGGGCCACGGGGTAGACCGGCAGCAACGGTGGATGCGGGAAACGCTCATCCAGATACTCCATCATCACCTTGGATTCATATAACACCAGGTCACGATCCACCAGAGTGGGCAAGCTATTGTAGGGGTTGAGATCTGCCAGCTCGGCCGGAGGATGGGCCACGTCCGACTCGATCATCTCCACCGTGACTCCCTTCTCGGCCAGAACAATACGCACGCGGTGGCTATAGTGACTTGTGCTATCAGAAAAAAATGTCATTGAAGACCGTTTTGCCACTACACCCATCAGGGATTCCTCAGTTATTTCTTACAAAAAATGATACAGCGCGACACCTGTCCCGCTGCAACAAACGATCGGCTAGGATCAGTGTACGTCTTTCCAGTATTCGCGATTAAGCAACCAGGCGAACACCGTAAACAATGCGATAAAAAGTAGCGTAAATATACCAATGCGCTGGCGTTCTCCCGCCATCGGCTCGGATGTATAGGCCAAAAAATTTACCAGGTCATACATCGACGCATCATACTCGGCCGGCGTCATCTTCCCGGCTTCAGCAATGGTAAACTGGCCACAGGGATCCTCCAGAATATCAGTGCCGGTCAGAGGGTCACGCTTAACGCCACCATTATGCGCCATTACCGGACCCATGGCGCACTCCTGCATACCCTGCAGTTCAAGCAGCACATGGGGCATACCCACATCCTTGAACACTTTGTTGTTTACGCCGTAAGGACGTGTCTCATCCTTATAGAAGGTGCGCAAGTAGGTATAAAGCCACTCGGGCTGACGTGCTCTGGAGATCAATGTCAGATCCGGTGGCGCGGCACCAAACCATACTTTGGCATTGCGCTCATCCATGGCGCTGTACATCAACGAACCGACTTTTTCATCGGGGTCGAACATCAGGTTAGCCATGAACAAATCTTCAGGAATACCCAGATCACTGGCAACCCGATTGTATCGGGAATACTGCAACGAGTGACAACCCATGCAGTAATTCATATACATCCTGGCGCCTTTTTGCAGCGAGGCTTGATTGTGTGGATCTACCACCATCTCATCACAAGCCATGCTGCCGCAGTTAAAGCTCGACTCGGAGCCAACCGCCTTTAGCGGCAGGATCGTCAGAGCCAGGATCAACACCACACCGCCGATACTGCCCCAGACACCGATACCGCCGTCCATAGTAATGCGCTCTGGAACCGGCTTGGTCTTGTCCATGCTGGTCCAGATGGGCATCAACAGGAAGAAACCGAAGTACAGCACAGAACAGATCTGGGCCAGGAAAGTGCGCTCGGGTGTAGGTGACTTAACACCCAACACACCCAGAATCAGGAACGAAGCAACAAATACGGCCAACATGACCTTGGTAATGTTACCGCGGTAGCGCCAGGATTTAACCGGACTGCGATCCAGCCAGGGCAGCATAAATGGCACCGCCACCGAAGCAGCAAAGGCAATAAAACCCCAGAACTTATCCGGTACTGCGCGCAACACAGAATAAAACGGCGTGAAATACCATACCGGAGCAATATGCGCCGGTGTCTTCAGGGCATTGGCTTCTTCAAAGTTCGCAAACTCCAGGAAGTATCCGCCCATTTCCGGCATAAAGAAGATGATGCCACAAAATATAAACAGGAATACCCCCACAGCCTGCAGGTCGTGCACTGTGTAGTACGGGTGGAAAGCCACGCCATCCAGAGGCACGCCGTCAGGGCCCTTGTGCTTCTTGATATCAACGCCATCGGGGTTATTGGAGCCCACTTCGTGCAGGGCCAATAAGTGCAGCACGACCAACGCCAGCAGCACGATAGGCAAGGCCACTACATGCAGGGCGAAAAATCGGTTGAGGGTGATACCTGAGATCAAATAATCCCCTCGGATCCAGGTCACGATATCGTCACCCACTACAGGTATCGCGCCGAACAAGGAGATAATCACCTGCGCACCCCAGTAGGACATCTGTCCCCAGGGCAACACATAGCCCACGAATGCCTCGGCCATCAATACCACAAAGATCAGCATGCCGAAGATCCAGATCAATTCGCGTGGCTTCTGGTAAGAGCCGTATAACAGGGCGCGAAACATATGCAAATAAACCACGACAAAGAATGCTGAGGCACCCGTGGAGTGCATATAGCGCAGGATCCAGCCGTAATCCACGTCTCGCATGATGTATTCTACCGATGCGAAAGCCCCTTCCTGGCTGGGGTTGTAGCTCATGGTGAGCCAGATTCCGGTCAATAATTGATTGACCAGCACCAGCAGGGACAGCACGCCAAAGAAATACCAGAAATTGAAGTTCTTGGGGGCGTAGTACTTGCCCATGTGGGTGTTCCAGGCACGCACAATAGGCAGGCGGGCATCGACCCAATCACGTAATCCAACGAGCATATTGATCATCAGGCAGCCTCCGTATCCACGCCAATTACAAGGATGTTGTCACCCTCGAATGAATACGGGGGCACCTCCAGGTTCGAAGAGGCCGGAACACCAGCGTAAACGCGGCCCGATAAGTCAAACTTTGAACCGTGGCAAGGGCAGAAGAACCCACCCAACCATTCCGCGCCGCCCAGATCAGCCGCACCAACCTCAGGCCGGAATTTAGGGGCACAACCCAGGTGGGTACACAAACCCACTACTACCAGCAGGCCAGGTCGCAGCGCGCGGTCGATTCCCTGGATATATGCCGGCTGCGCCGATACCAGTGATTCGGGATCTTTGAGCTGGTCGTTCAGTAACGCCAAATTGCTGAGCTGGGTCTCGGTGCGATTCAATACGTAGACCGGTTTACCGCGCCATTCCACCACGACCATTTGGCCCGGCTCCAGCTTACCGATATCGGCCTTAACCGGTGCACCAGCTGCCTTGGCCTTCGCTGAGGGATTCCAGGACCCGACAAACGGCACCGCAATACCCACCGCTCCAGCAACCCCTACCGCGCTCGTGGCCGCCGTTAGGAAACGTCTCCTACCGGTATTTACGCCATCGCTACTCATGCTTTTCTCCCCAGATTACAAGCCCAATCACGGTCGATTACCAACCATCGGGACGGCACATCCCAAAAAGGTGCAAATGGTAATGATTTTGCACTGTTGTTACAAGGAAAACGCCTTGATTTCACTGTGTTTATGACAGGGTATTGAGATGGCTCAAAGTGTGCCATCGGAGCAAATCACGGATTGCAGCAATGCGCAGTTGGTATTGTTTACCATGATCTATCATGCTTGAGCGGACATAAAAAACGCCCGGTTTGCAAAGCAGCCGGGCGTTACTGGTTGTTTCGAAAACCCCGCTAACGCGAGGAGGGTCCGCCAGTTTAACGCTTGGAGTACTGAGGACGCTTACGCGCCTTGCGCAGACCCACTTTCTTGCGTTCCACTTCACGAGCGTCCCGGGTGACAAAACCAGCGCCACGCAAAGAACCGCGTAGAGTCTCGTCGTATTCCATCAATGCACGGGTAATACCGTGACGAATCGCACCGGCCTGACCGAAGCTTCCGCCGCCTGCCACTGTGATATTAATATCAAATTTGTCTTTTAATTCAACAAGTTCCAGAGGCTGACGCACTATCATGCGAGCCACTTCACGACCAAAATACTGATCCAGGGGGCGCTTGTTAACAGTGATGCTGCCTTCGCCGTTCTTCAGAAAAACGCGGGCAGTGGAGGTCTTGCGACGACCAGTTCCATAGTATTGGGTAGCTGACATAAAATAATATCCGTTAGATGTTCAGTGCTTGAGGTTGCTGCGCCGCGTGCGGGTGCTCACTACCAGCATACACTTTCAATTTCTTGAACATGGCGCGACCCAGTGGGTTACGTGGCAACATGCCCTTGACTGCACCCTGAATTACCCGCTCTGGCGCCTTCTCGATCAGTTTATCGAAAGTAATAGACTTCAGGCCACCTGGATAACCGGTATGGCGGTGGTAAATTTTGTCGGTTGTCTTGGCACCGCTCACACGCACTTTCTCAGCATTAACCACTACGATGTAGTCGCCAGTATCCACGTGAGGGGTAAACTCGGCCTTGTGCTTGCCGCGCAAACGCAGCGCGATCTCGCTAGCCAAGCGGCCCAGAGTCTTGTCAGCAGCGTCTACCACGAACCAATCGCGGGTGACTTCTTCTGCTTTGGCACTAAATGTTTTCATCAATAACTGCCTCTTGGAGGAGTCCAATTTCGAGGGAGCGAATACTAATCAATGGATCACCCCTTTTCAAGCAGTAAATTAAATAAAATTCACAGCCTGCCCTGACGCCCCGACGGTCATAAGAAAGCGGCAAGCGTCGCAGCGCGCAATGTGGCCTAGGGCCTGTGTTCGCGAGCCAGATACTCAAATGATTGCATCTCCTGCAACCGGGAAATGGTGCGCTGAAATTCGAACTCCAGCCGACCCCCACCATACAGCTCCAGCAGAGGCCTGGCCGCCGCTAATACCAGCTTGACGTTACGGTCGTAGAATTCGTCCACCAGATTGATAAAACGGCGCGCCTGGTCGTCTTTGTCCGATACGAACTCGGGTACACCCGAGATCAGCACCGCGTGGAAAATGCGAGCCAGCTCGATGTAGTCGTTTTGGGAACGGGGGCCATCACACAGCTCGGCAAAGTCAAACCAGGCGACATCCTCCGCCACGCAACGGCAGGTCAGGTAGCGACCATTGATCTCCAGGCGCTCCCAGTGCTTGCCCGGCTCCAGCGCCAGTCGCTCAAAGCTATGCTGTAAGCTGAGGTCTGCACCGGCATCCAGCGGGGAGTGATATAACTCCGCCTGCTGCAAGGTTCGCAACCGATAATCAATACCGGCATCAACATTCACCACCTGGGTATATTTCTCCACCATGGCAATGGCCGGCAGGAAGCGCTGGCGCTGCAAGCCATTCTCGTACAACTTGGCGGGTTCGATATTGGAAGTTGCCACCAGCGTCACTCCACGCGCAAACAGTCCTTCCATCAAACCGCCGAGTATCATTGCGTCGCCAATATCGGTGACAAAAAATTCGTCGAAACAAATTACCCGGGCGTCGTGCGCCAGGCGATCCGCCACTATCTCCAGAGGGTTCTTCTCCCCCTCCAGGGTATTAAGCTCCGCGTGCACACGCTGCATGAAACGGTGAAAATGCACTCGAAGTTTGCGCTGAAACGGCAGGCAGTCATAAAAAGTATCGACCAGATAGGTTTTACCCCGCCCTACGCCACCCCACAAGTACAAACCGATTTCGGGCTGCACTGGCTCCTTGCGCAGGCCGCGCAACCAGCCCAACAGGCCATCACCGCGCATTGCCGGGCGCGCCAGCAGCCGCTCAAACAGGTCTTGCAGCAACAGTACCGCCTGCTCCTGGGCGGCATCGTGGGAGAAATCTTCCCGCTGCAGGTCTGCCTGATAGCGCTGCCAGGGTGTGGTCATGTAAAGGGTGTCCGATCCGGGAGTTGTTCAGTAGCTTGATTGCAAGCGCCTCACTGTAACCACAGGCTCCGCCATTGGCAACGTCGATGGCCCGCGCTATCTGCTAGAGGCTCCGTGACAATCGGGGTATACTCCCGATCTTTGTTCAATTGGCATAAGGATACATTCGTGGAATCACCACAATACAGCCTGGAAATACTCATTGCAGCCGGGATTGCACTGCTTGTACTTGGCCTCGGTATCGGCATGTTGCTGGGTCGCCGCACTTCGTCCGCGGGACAAAAGTATCGGGAAGTAGAGCGCAAGCTGGACCAGGTACTACAGGACAAGAAAGCGTATGAGGACGACGTGGTGGAACATTTTACCGATACCGCCACATTGCTCAACAACCTGACCGAGAGCTACCGGGATGTGCACAATCACCTGGCCAAAGGTGCCGCTACTTTGTGCCAGGGCGAGGGCCCGGTATCGCTGGGTCGCCTGGAAGACGGGCGCGCCAGCGCCGAAATACCGGCGCACCTGGCCGACATCCAGCCACCGCTGGATTACGCCCCCAAAACCTCTCCGGACGAAAAAGGCATGCTCAATGAGGAGTTTGGTTTAGACCGCCAGCCACTGGCCACAGAATCTGCTGATCTGGATAAAGTCGAAAAAGTCTGATCAACAACCCGGTTACACCGGGTTATCGATATCAATAAACCGGTGTTGCAGGGTGAATTCCTGCGCCAGGTGCTCGCCCAGGGCCTGCACACCATAGCGCTCAGTCGCATGGTGGCCAGCGGCGATAAAGTGAATACCCTCCTCCCGCGCAATGTGCACAGTCTGCTCCGACGCTTCCCCGGTTACAAATGCGTCCGCCCCCGCGGCCACTGCTGCCTCGATATAGCCCTGCGCCGCACCGGTACACCAGGCCACCCGGCGCACTGGCTCGTCGCCATCACCGATATGCAACGGAATACGTCCAGTAATCTCCTGTAATCGACTGACCAGCTCCCGCGCCGCGACAGGCTCAGGTAAGCTGGCAATATTGCCAACACTGCCCGCATTTCCAGGCTGCAGCGGTTCGTGGCTATGCAAGCCCATTAGCTGCCCGAGCCGGGCGTTGTTACCCAACTGCGGATGGGCATCCAACGGCAGGTGATAAGCCAGCAGGCTAACGTCGTTTTTCAGCAACGCCGCGATGCGCTTGCGCTTGATCCCGACAATGGCCTGGTCTTCGCCCTTCCAGAAATAACCATGGTGCACCAGGATGGCATCCGCCTCCCAGGCTATCGCATGATCGAGTAAACGCTGACTGGCAGTCACGCCAGTGGCCAGCCTGGTGATACCGGAGCGACCTTCCACCTGCAGGCCATTCGGACAATAGTCCTGAAACTGGCCAGGTTGCAGGCAACCATCAAGGTATTGCATTAACTCTGCCAGGGTTACGCTCATTTCATCACCACCTGTTCGCACTTGAGCTGCATCATATACAATGCAGCAGCAAACAACACATCTGGCACCCAATGAGAGACAGCGTGAAATTTATCACCTGGCCAGCTATCGCCGGCCTGCTGGCAGCCCTGCTGATCCTGGATCGCTGGGTGCTGCCCAACACCCTGGTTACCGGCAGACTTAGCCAGGAACCGGTCAGCTATGCCGTGGCGGTCCACGATGCCACACCGGCCGTTGTCAATATCTACACAGCAACGCTGGTGCCTTCCAAGCGCAGTGCGCTGCTGAAAGACAGGTATTTTCGCAAGTTTGCCCAGCCCCAGCGCCAGCGAGTGGAGCAATCCCTGGGTTCAGGCGTAATCATGACCAAGGCCGGCCACATACTCACCAACAATCACGTCATTGCCGGCGCCGATGCCATTCAGGTACTGCTGCATGACGGGCGCTCAGCCAGTGCGGTGGTCGTCGGTACGGATGCCGCCAGTGATCTGGCGGTACTGCAGGTAGACCTGACCGGTCTCCAGCCCATTGAACTGGGCGATTCCAATACCGCCAGAGTCGGCGATGTGGTACTGGCCATAGGCAATCCCCTGGGATTCGGGCACTCGGTCACACAGGGCATTATCTCCGCCCTGGGGCGATACGGCCTGCAAAGGAATACCTATGAAGATTACATCCAGACAGATGCGACTATTCACCTGGGCAACTCAGGCGGCGCCTTGATTGATACCCGTGGACGCCTGCTTGGCATTAATACGCTGATCTACACCGGGCGTACCCAGGACACAAATAGCGCAACGGGTATTGGTATCAGCCTGGCCATTCCGGTAAGCCTTGCTGTTTTTGTAATGCAGGACCTGATTGATTACGGTGAAGTCATCAGAGGCTGGCTGGGAGTAAGCGTGGAGCCCATTGGCACCGTAGCGAATACTGCCGGTGGCGCGATGGGCCAGGCACTGGCAGTAGTTGCCGTGGCGCCAGACAGCCCCGCTCAAAAAGCGGGCTTGCTACTGGGCGATATCATCACCCACATCGATGGCGAGCCCGTAAAGGATGGTCGACTCACTATGCACCGCATAGCACTGCTGCGGCCCGGGGATACCGTCGCGATTGCCGTACAGCGCAACCAGCAAAGCCTGGAGCTCAGGGCGGTGGTGGGCGTAATACGTCAATCAACCGGCGCAGCGAACAACTAAGCTGGCGTTTGCAACACCGACAATTACCTGCCCGCCCCATCCTTGAGTCGCATTTCAGCACTGCGCGCGTGTGCAGTGAGGGATTCGCCTCTGGCCAGCACAGAAGCCACTCTTCCCAGCTCCTGCACGCCCTGCTCACTACACATAATAAGAGAACTGCGCTTCTGAAAATCATAAACGCCAAGGGGAGAAGAAAATCTGGCGGTGCGGGACGTAGGCAATACATGATTGGGCCCGGCACAATAATCTCCCAGGGACTCTGAAGTATAGGGCCCCATAAATATCGCGCCGGCATGCCGCACTGCAGGTAGCAGACTCTGCGGGTCTGCCACTGACAACTCCAGGTGCTCCGGCGCCAGTTGATTACTGATGGCGATAGCATCCGCCAGGTCACGGGTTTTGATCATGGCACCGCGACCTGACAGTGAGGCACGTATGATCTCTGCCCTGTCCATGGCGGGCAACAACCGCTCGATGCTGGCCTGCACAGCGTCCAGGTAGGCGCCATCAGGACACAACAACAAAGACTGCGCATTCTCATCGTGTTCAGCCTGGGAGAATAAATCCATGGCAACCCAATCCGGATCGGTGCTGCCGTCGCAGATAATCAATATTTCCGATGGGCCGGCAATCATATCTATCCCTACACGGCCAAATACCTGGCGCTTGGCCGTGGCCACATAGATATTTCCCGGTCCTACTATTTTATCCACCGCGGGTACGCTCTGGGTACCATAGGCCAGGGCTGCCACGGCCTGGGCACCGCCAATAGTGAACAAGCGATCCACCCCGGCGATGTGTGCTGCTGCCAGCACCAGGTCATTTAGCTCACCGGCGGGAGCCGGAACCACCATGACAATTTCCGCCACACCGGCGACCTTGGCCGGCAAGGCATTCATTAGCACCGAAGATGGATAACTCGCTTTACCCCCGGGAACATAGATTCCCGCTCTCTCCAACGGGGTGATCTTCTGGCCCAACAAATTGCCCTGCGCATCGTGATATTGCCAACTTTGCTGCACCTGGTGCTCGTGAAAACTGCGCACCCGCTCAGCCGCATGTTCCAGGGCCTCGCGCTGCACCGGGTCGATGTCATCCAGTGCCGCCGCCTGCCTGTCTTTACTAACCTCTAACTCGGCCATATCAGCCGCTTGCAGCTGGTCAAAACGTGCCGTGTAATCCAGTAGCGCGGCATCGCCACGGCGCACTACATCGGCAATGATTGCTGAGACCGTTGCATCAACCGACTGATCAAGGTCTTCCTGCCACGTTGTCAGGCGTTGTAAACGCGCAGTAAAATCCGCCTGACTGGAATCAAACCGCTGCATTATCGTTATCCCGAACAATGGCCGTAAGATCATCAATAACGCGCTGAATGACAGCGTAGCGTGAGCGCATAGCCGCTTTGTTCACCACCAGGCGAGAACTGATACTGGCGATTTCGTCCAACGGCTCCATGCCATTGGCACGCAGGGTATTGCCGGTGTCCACGATATCTACAATCAGGTCTGCCAGGTTCATGATCGGCGCCAGCTCCATCGCACCGTATAACTTGATCAAATCAGCGTGTACGCCTTGCTGTGCAAAGTAACGGCGGGTGATGTTCACAAACTTGGTAGCGACGCGTATCCGTGCGCCCGTGTTGTTCCAACCCAACGGCCCGGCGGTCATCAAACGACAGCGCGCAATTCCCAGGTCCAATGGCTCATAAAGCCCTTCAGCGCCATGTTCAAGCAGCACATCCTTACCCACTACGCCCATATCAGCGGCACCATGACGCACGTACGTGGGAACATCCGTCCCTCGAATAATGACCAACTGCACCGCACTGTTGTTAGTTGCAAACACCAGCTTGCGACTGGTCTTGACGTCCTCCAGTGGCTCAATTCCAGCCCTGGCCAACAGCGGCAGTGTTTCTTTGAGGATTCGCCCTTTGGTCAGAGCTATCGTTAATTTTTCGTTCATAATAATCTTCGCATTACTCCGCTACACGCCTTATATCAGCTCCCAATAGCTGTAATTTTTCCTCGATACGTTCATAGCCCCGATCGATATGAAAACTGCCATCGATGCGGGTTTTGCCTTGCGCCACCAGTCCCGCTATCACCAAACTTGCTGACGCTCGCAAATCCGAGGCCATCACGCTCGCGCCCTGCAAGTGCGGCTGCCCGTGGATCACCGCTGTATGACCCGCAACGGTGATGTCCGCCCCCAGGCGGCGCATCTCCAGCGCCTGCCCCAGACGGTCTGCAAACAGGGTTTCTGTCACTGTGGCAGTCCCTTCAGCGACAGTATTCATCGCCACGAATTGTGCTTGCACATCGGTGGGAACTCCGGGGTAAGGCGCTGTCTTGATATTGACCGCCCGCGGTCTTCTCCCTTGCATATCCAGCTCAATACAACCCTGTGCGCAGCTAACCAGGGCTCCCGCCTCCTCCAGCTTGCGGATAACGGCTTCGAGATACTGCGGGCAGGTGTCCCTGACCAGCACCTTACCGCGGGTAGCTGCAACAGCCAACAGATAGGTGGCCGTCTCTATCCGGTCAGGCATGACAATATGAGTGCAGCCGCGCAAGCGCTCCACGCCGTCAATAACAATTGTGTCTGAGCCATGCCCGGCTATTTTTGCTCCCATGGCAATGAGGCATTCGGCCAGATCAACCACCTCTGGCTCACGAGCGGCGTTTTCGATAACCGTCTGGCCAGTTGCCCGCGCAGCTGCCATCAGCAGATTCTCGGTGCCACCGACGGTCACTTGTCTCATCAAAATATGTGCACCTTTGAGACCGGCCTCGGCGCGGGCATCTATAACACCGTCAACGATGTCGATGTCCGCCCCCATGGCCTCAAGTCCCTGCACGTGCAGGTCAACCGGCCTGCGGCCGATAGCACACCCTCCCGGCATGGGCACCCGTGCCCGGCCAAAACGCGCCAACAAAGGTCCTAAAACCAGAATCGAGGAGCGCATGCTTTTCGCCAGGGTGGACGGCACCGAAAAATTACCAGCGGCGCGGGCGTCCACCTGCACACTCAGATTTTCCCCAATGGTCAGGTTCGCGCCGACCACACCCAACAGCTCGACCATGGTGGTAATGTCGCGCAGATGGGGAAGATTGCAAACCGTTACCGGCTCATCTGCCAGTAAGGTCGCCGCCAGAATGGGCAGCGCGGCATTTTTTGCGCCAGAGATACGGAGCTCGCCATTGAGCGGTCGTCCGCCCTCGATAACCAACTTGTCCACAATGACTCCGTCGACCAGTGCCGATTAAGGCTGACCTTGTGTTTGCCACTCCGCTGGCGAAAAAGTACGTATATTAACCGCGTGGATACTGCCATCGGCAATATGGTCACTCAATGCAGCGTAAACCAGTTGCTGTTTCTTTACCGGGCGCAGGCCTTCAAATACAGCACCTATCGCCGTAATATCGTAATGATTACCCTCTCCCTGAACAACAAACTCACAATCGTCCATGTGGGTCTGCAACAGTACTTTGACCGTGGCGGCGTCCATAATTTTTACCCCAGAATAGATTGCCGGACTACCCACAATCGGCGGGTAGTTGTCGGCGCTACACCACAACCAAAGGCGCAGCGCTCTTTACAAAAGATCGGTATTTTATGAGAAAAGTCAGTTTATAGCGACTCATGCACTGATACCCTGCAGCAGCATCAACTCTTGACCGCTACTTTCACTTCTTCTGAAGTCCAGTTATCGATCACACTGTCCAGGTCACCATCGTGTTTACGAGCGGCGGCCTGGAACTGATTGCGGTAAATCTCCCCAAGATTGACACTCTCGATGATGACATTGCGCAGCTTCCAGCCATCGGATTTACTCAGTCCCATCTGGTACATGACCACGTAGGGTGTTGCCTGCTCGTTATAAATCAGTTGCTGCACAGACACCCGCGATTCCTGGGCTGCATCGGTCGCTGGCTTGACCACCTCGATACGTGAGCCTCCGAACGCCAACAGGCCCTTACTGTAGGTGCGCACCAGACCAAGCCGCATAACTTCCGTGAAGCGGTCCAGCTGGCTCTTTAGCTGCCCGCGGCCGTCTTTATCCAGCGAGCGATAGCGCTCGGAAGTGGCATATGCGCCCATCACACTGCGGGCAAAACCACGGTAATCAATTACCGGATCCAGAACATCCTGAACCTTCTGGTAATAGCGCTCAGGATCGGTATCTACATACTCGTCTGCCGCACTCACAACTTCCATAACGCGCACTGTCGTGTTTTGCACGACTTCGTATGCGCTGACTCCTGGCGCTGCTTGCTGCGCCCCCGCAGCTGCCGCCAACAACCAAAGGCCCATTGCCCAGATCAGGTTTACGCGAAATGACATTCTCTTCTCCGAAACTAAAAATAGTGACTACCAAGACCTGCAATGCACTGTATAATCCGCCACTGCACAGCGGGCATACCTACGCCCCCGGTACCATGCGTTGCATCAAGATTATGACCACAACCTAACTGCCGTAGTTCCAAGGCAACACGCGGCGCATACTTTAACAGGAAACGCGCGTTTATGCTGTTAGCTGCAGCAACGATTTTGCTTGCCTTCATCGTCCTGATATGGAGTGCCGACCTGTTCGTCGCTGGTGCTGCCTCCATTGCAGAGAATATGGGGCTGTCACCCATCATCATCGGCCTGACCATTGTCTCACTCGGCACTTCGGCACCAGAGATTCTGGTCGCACTTACCGCATCACTAGCAGGTTCTGGGGAATTGGCCGTCGGCAACTCCATCGGCTCCAATATTGCCAATATTGCGCTGGTACTCGGCATCACATTATTGATCGCTCCATTAATGGTGCACGAGAGCTGCATGAAGAAAGAGATTCCTCTGCTGCTGGTAACGACAGCGGGGGTTGGCCTATTGATCATTGACGGTGAACTGACGCGTCTCGACGGCGGGCTTATGGTTGGCGCCCTGGTCATCATCGTGACACAAATGATACGCGGCCAATCAAAAAATGAGGAGCTATTGGTAGAGGCCATTGAAGAACCCCTGCATCACCTCAAGCCACTAAAGGCGTGGGGTAGTTTTGTGGTTGGCCTGGTATTACTGGTAGCAAGTTCCAAGATGCTGGTATGGGGGGCCGTATTCACTGCCAAGGCCATGGGCGTTTCCGAGCTGGTGATAGGCCTCACCATTGTAGCAGTGGGTACCAGCCTGCCCGAACTGGCAGCCACCGTTGCCAGCGCTCTGCGCGGACATACCGAGATCGCCCTGGGCAACATCATCGGATCAAACCTGTTTAATTTATTGGCGGTAATGTCCATACCGGGCCTGGTTGCCAATGAAGTTCTGGAACCCGGCGTGATAAGCCGGGACTACCCGTTAATGATATTCGTGACGCTGTTTCTCGCCGTTGCTATCTATGTCAGCCGCAAACGCGTGAAATCCACCGCTGATCACTCCTACCTGGGCCGAACCGTCGGAACCTTGTTAGTATCGATCTATGCAATGTATTATTACTGGCTGCACGCAACTATTTAACAAGGGTTTTTTATGCCGGAGCAACGCTCCATCAGCTATGCCACTTCAGCCAAGCGCACCATCCGCATGGAAGCGACAGCCGTCGCCGAACTGGAGCACCGCATCGGCGCAGAATTCGATCAAGCCTGTGACCTTTTGCTACAAACCAAAGGCCGCGTCATAGTTACCGGTATGGGAAAGTCCGGGCATATCGCCTGCAAGATCGCAGCGACCCTGGCCAGCACCGGCACACCGGCTTTTTTTGTGCACCCTGGTGAGGCCAGCCACGGCGACATGGGTATGATCACCCCCTCTGATTCAGTGATCGCGCTATCCAACAGCGGGGCGGTAGCTGAAATCATCACGCTGCTGCCCTTGCTAAAGCGAATGGGCGTCCCCTTGGTGAGCATGACCGGTAACAAGCACTCTGCCCTGGCAGAGGCGTCGGATGTCCACCTTGATACCGGCGTGGAAACCGAGGCCTGCCCGCTGGATCTGGCACCTACATCAAGCACCACCACAGCCCTGGTAATGGGTGATGCACTGGCCATTGCGCTGCTCGAAGCTCGCGGCTTTACCGCAGACGACTTTGCGTTTTCTCACCCCGGGGGCACCCTGGGTAAAAAGCTGCTGCTCAAGGTAGAAGACATCATGCGCACTGG
>JBALVO010000036.1:0-6231 GCA_036961445.1 Halioglobus sp. | reverse complement strand
GACAAAGCGTTGCGCGACGAAAAGTTGGGCTTCACCGTCTACTCGGGCAACGTACAGATGGATCAGGGCAGCATGCGCCTGGAAGCAGACAAGCTGACCATTTATCACGTCAACGAAGATGCAGACAAGATAGTCGCCGAAGGTCAACCGGCCAAAATGCAACAACAGCCAGAGTTGGACAAAGGCACTGTATATGCGCAGGCCGGAGTCATTGAGTATTTCAAAAATGAAGATCGGGTGCACTTGCAAACTGACGCCAGGATAGAGCAGGACGGTTCACTGGTGGCGGGGGACTCCATCGATTATTTTATTGAAGAGCAATTGGTCAAGGCTGATTCAGACACCGCCGATGAAAGCAAACGGGTTCAGGTAGTGATTCCGCCCAGCGTGCCAGCACCAGTAACCATCCCGGACCCGAATGCCGGGCAACCCGCCACCACTGGGGGAATATCTGCGCAGGCTACAGCTACACCTGCTACAACAATACCGGAACAACAGCCCGCTGCTGGAGATTCATCACAGGAAGAGGTCACCAGTGGCACAACTGATAGCGAGTAACCTGGCCAAGGCCTATCGTGGCCGGGAAGTGGTGCAGGATGTGTCAATTCAAATTGACAGCGGTCAGGTGGTGGGGCTGCTGGGGCCGAATGGCGCGGGCAAAACCACCTGCTTTTATATGATCATCGGCATTGTCAGGGCGGATCGCGGCACCATCACGGTTAACGACGAAGATATCACCGCACGGACTATGCATGAACGCGCCCGGCGCGGCATCGGCTATCTACCCCAGGAGGCTTCCATTTTCAGGAAACTCTCGGTCGGTGACAATATTATGGCCATTTTGCAAACCCGCAAAGACCTTAACAAAAAGGAGCGCCTGATAAGGCGCGATGAACTGCTGGAAGAGTTTCACGTCGAACATTTACGCGATAGCCTCGGTCAATCCCTGTCGGGCGGCGAACGCCGCCGCATTGAGATCGCGCGGGCGCTGGCCACAGAACCGGATTTCATTCTGCTGGATGAGCCTTTCGCCGGCGTGGACCCAATTTCCGTCAACGACATCAAACAGATAATCAATCACCTGCGAGATCGCGGTATCGGGGTATTGATTACCGACCACAATGTGCGTGACACGCTGGATATCTGCGAAAAAGCCTACATCGTCGGTGAAGGGCACATTATTGCCGCTGGCACCGCTGAAGAGGTATTGGCCAACGAGCGGGTCCGTCAGGTTTACCTGGGTGATCAATTTCGTATGTAGCCTGGCCGGGCGTGCACGAGCGACATTCCGCAGTAGCGCCGAACCCGCAATGCCACTTAAACACTACCATAATAGCCTGAAAGCGACCGCGGGCTAACTCTCCTCACTATCATTACGAACAACAAGCAATTTTCGCGCCAAACCATTGCCAGCGACCGGCGACCGGCGCTACACTGACCCTGTAAGCGGCGGAAAACCAACGCGCCAGAAGCGCACGAAACAGGGTCTTGCAGATTAATCAATGAAGCAATCGCTACAACTAAAACTGGGCCAGCAGCTGACGATGACGCCGCAGCTGCAACAGGCTATCCGGTTGTTGCAGTTGTCCACCATGGATCTACAACAGGAGATTCAGCAAGCCCTGGACAATAACCCGCTGCTGGAAGTGTCCGAGGACGAGGAACTCGATTCCAGCTCAGAGCAAGCGGGCGAAACGGATAGCAATAGCAGCGACGGCCCCTTGCAAAGCCTGGAACAGGCCGCCACCGAACCCTCGGATAGCGATAGTGATTGGGAATCAGGTTCTGCGGAAATGACGCTACCGGATGAGCTCCCTGTCGATACGCAATGGGAAGATTTGCTACCCTCCGCCTCGGCCCCGCCAGCGCAGAACGAAGACTTTCCCGACGCAGACTTTGAGAGCCGCAATACGGTTAGCGAGTCACTGCACGAGCAACTACTGTGGCAACTCAATCTCACCAGGCTCTCTGACATTGACCGTGTGATAGCGCTGAATATCATCGACGGTACCGACGGAAACGGGCGACTCCTGCCGAGTGTCGAAGAGATTCACGAGACCCTGGTGGCAGACCTGGATATAGAACTGGACGAAGTTGTGGCAGTGCTGCATCGCCTGCAGCAATTTGAACCGGCCGGCGTATGCACCCGCGACCTGCAGGAATGCCTGCTGGTGCAATTGCAACAGCTGCCTGCCAACACGCCCCGACTGGACCAGGCGAAAGTGGTCCTGACTCGCCATATTAATCAGCTGGGGAACGGTGACTACAACCAGATTCTACGACGCATGCGGCTCAAAGAACCCGAGCTGAAAGAAGTACTGGCGCTGATACAAACCCTGGATCCCAACCCCGGCCAATCGGCAGTGCCGAGCAATACCGAATATATCGTGCCCGATGTCTTTGTCAGTAAAAAAAATGGCCGTTGGCGGGTTGAACTCAATCCAGATATTGCACCAAAATTGCGTATCAATAACAACTACGCGAGCCTGATAAAGCGGGCAGACACCAGCACCGACAACACCTTCCTGCGCGACAATCTGCAGGAGGCCCGTTGGTTTCTGAAAAGCCTGCACAGCCGCAACGAAACACTGATGAAAGTTGCCAGCAAAATTGTGGAACACCAACGAAACTTCCTGGAGTATGGCGCAGAGGCAATGAAACCCCTGGTACTACACGACATTGCTGAGCTGGTGGAAATGCACGAATCCACTATATCGCGGGTGACAACGCAGAAATATATGCACACCCCTCGCGGCATTTTTGAGCTGAAGTATTTTTTCTCCAGTCACGTGGCCACTACTGCTGGCGGCGAGTGCTCCTCCACTGCAATCCGCGCCTTAATCAAGAAACTGGTGGCCGCAGAGAATCCGCGCAAACCACTAAGTGACAATAAGATCACTGCATTGCTGGAGGAACAGGGGATTAAAGTAGCCAGGCGCACTATCGCCAAGTATCGTGACACATTATTTATACCGCCCTCTAACGAACGCAAAAGATTAGTCTAGAATTAGTAGTAGTAATCCGGCATTGCCGGCACCGGGTCAAGCCGGATCAATAAAGCAAAGGAGCTATTTATGCAACTGAATGTCACTGGTCACCATCTTGAAGTCACCACACCACTAAAAGAGTATGTTGCAAGCAAATTCGAACGACTACAACGACATTATGACCAGATCACCACGACCAACGTGATCCTGACAGTAGATAAAATGGTACAAAAAGCCGAGGCGACAGTACACATCGCCGGTGCCGATCTATTCGCCCATGCCGAATCGGAGGACATGTACGCCGCTATTGATGCAATGACTGACAAGCTTGACCGCCAATTAATCAAACACAAGCAAAAGCACCGGGGGCACTGAGTTCCACTATTATGCAACCTCTAAGCGAAATTCTGAGCCCGGGGCGCACCGTCTGTCGTACCCCCGGGATTAGTAAAAAAAGATTGTTTGAAACCATTGCCAGAATTATCAGCGAGGACCAGCTGTCTCTGGCTTACGCCGAGGTGCTGGACCACCTCACCGCCAGAGAAAAACTGGGCAGCACCGGGCTAGGCCAGGGTATAGCCATCCCCCACTGCCGCGTGGACAACTGCACGCAACCGCTGGGCACACTGGTCACACTGCAAGACCCCATCAATTTCGATGCGCCAGACGATCAACCGGTAGACTTACTGTTCGTACTATTGGTACCGCAAGAGGGCCATCAACAACACCTGGATATTCTGGCCAATATTGCCCGATTATTCAGTCAGCCTGATTTTTGCGAGCAACTGCGCGCCACAACGGATCAGGCTACCCTGTACGATATTGCCAATAGCAAGACTGTCTGAGCGCCGGGCACATGCAATTAATCATCATTAGCGGTCGTTCCGGTTCGGGCAAGAGCACGGCGCTACACCAGCTCGAGGATGAAGGCTATTACTGTATCGACAACCTTCCTGTCGCGCTGCTACCGGCACTGGTAAAGCAAGTCAGTGATGCGGATTCCGGTCACTTCCAGGGTACGGCAGTCTGTATTGATGCTCGCAACGCCTGGAAGGACCTGGAAAACTTCCAGGTTATTCTGGAGTCCTTACCCGAGTCAGTAAACACTCAAATTCTATTCCTTGACGCCCAGAATTCTGCTCTGATCAAGCGCTTTAGCGAGACTCGGCGCAGGCACCCTTTGACCAACGAATCAACACCGCTGGCCGAAGCCATCGACAAGGAACACCGGCTGCTGGAAGCGATCGCTAGCGGCGCCTCTTTGGTACTTGATACCAGCGAGATGACAATTTACGAATTGCGCGACACCATCAAGCAGCGCTTGCTTGGCAACGAAACCGGCAACATGTCTATTTTGATACAGTCCTTCGGGTTCAAGCGTGGCATACCCGTGGATGCCGACCTGGTCTTTGATGTCAGAATGCTGCCCAACCCGCACTGGGTCAAGGAACTGCGCGTCAAAAGCGGGCTTGATGTTGAGGTGCAGACCTTTCTGGAATCGCAGCCCCTGACGACAGAGCTCTATCGAGACATCTGTCATTATCTGGACAACTGGCTGCCGCGCTATCAGGACAGTAATCGCAGCTACATCACCGTGGCCATGGGTTGTACCGGTGGCCAACATCGGTCAGTATACTTGGCCGATCGGTTGTTCCGTCACTATCGGGAACAATTTCCAACCATCCATATAAGACATAGGGAATTGCGGTAAATCCGGTGATCCAGACCCAGTTAACAATCATCAACAAGCTCGGGCTACACGCCAGGGCAGCTGCCAAATTCGTAGGCTGCACGGCTGCTTTTTCCAGCACTGTTAAAGCGGGAAAAGACGGTCAACTGGTCGATGGCAAGAGCATCATGTCAGTCATGATGCTGGCAGCCGGCAAGGGCACAGTGCTGGACGTGGAGATACACGGTAGCGACGAACATGCCGCGCTGGAGGCCTTGAAAACCCTCATTGAGAACCGCTTCGACGAGGCCGAGTAAGCGGCGCTTCCGTAACTAATCCCGTTGTTGTAGCTTCTACTTTTCCGGATAATTGATCGATCAGGCAGACCGTTCTGAGGCGGAATTTTGGGGGTGACCATGGTTCAGACACAAGCAACAGCCCAGAAGACTCTGGACAAGCTGTCTGTTGCTCTGGACAACGGCACCCTGGCTGATGTTCGGCGCATGCTGAATGGCCTGCTGCCGGCCGAGACCGCCCACCTGCTGGAATCATCACCGCCCAAATTCCGCCACATACTGTGGCAAATGGTAGAGGTAGGCCAGGAAGGTGAGGTGCTGGGTGAACTGAGTGATGAGCTACGCGCTCATTTCCTCAGCGATATGGACGCGGCGGAAATCGCCCTTATCACCGAAGACCTCGAAGACGACGACGTCGCCGACATTTTGCAGCAACTTCCCGACCGGGTTACTCGTGAAGTTCTCAATGCAATGGATCATCAGGACAGGGCTCGCCTGGAACGGGTGATGCTCTATCCCGATGATGTTGCTGGCGGCCTGATGAACACCGACACCATCACGATAAGGGCCCGCCTGACCCTGGACGTAGTGCTGCGTTACCTGCGCCGTCATACCGAAATTCCGGAAATGACCGACAACCTGATAGTGGTAAACCGCTCGGACCAGTTCATTGGCCTACTGCCACTGCGTACACTGCTGGTATCCGACCCCTCGGCTTCAGTGCGCGAGATGATGATTACCGATCAGGAACCTATTGCCGTCGATACACTCGACACAGAGGTCGCGAGATTGTTCGAACGCAACGACTGGGTATCGGCACCCGTGGTGGACGACAACGGAAAGCTGGTGGGGCGAATTACCATTGACGATGTAGTTGATGTCATCCGCGAGGATGCCGATCACTCCTTTATGTCCATGGCCGGCCTGGACGAGGAAGAAGATACCTTCGCGCCATATTCCCGCACTGCGCCGCGGCGCGCGGTATGGCTGGGTATCAATCTCATTACCGCCTTTATCGCCGCATCCGTCATCAACATGTTCCAGGGCACTATCGAGAAAGTGGTGGCTCTGGCGGTGCTAATGCCCATCGTCGCTTCCATGGGCGGAATTGCCGGCACGCAGACTCTTACGGTCCTGGTGCGGGGCATCGCCATGGGACAGATTGGCAAGAATAACCAGGCCTGGCTTATTAATCGGGAATTCCTGATTGGCTTGACCAATGGAATGCTGTGGGCCGTGGTGGTGGCCATCGCGGCATCTCTGTGGTTTGACGATTGGA
>JBALVO010000035.1:14940-32361 GCA_036961445.1 Halioglobus sp. | reverse complement strand
CAAAGCGTACAAAATTTCGCAAGATGATGAAGGGGCGCAACCGCGGTCTGGCACTTCGTGGCAGCAAGGTTAGCTTTGGCGAATATGGCTTGAAAGCCACCGGTCGTGGCCGCATCACAGCGCGCCAGATTGAGGCGGCTAGACGTGCCATGACTCGTCACATCAAGCGTGGCGGAAAAATCTGGATTCGTGTCTTCCCTGACAAGCCGATTACTGGCAAGCCATTGGAAGTTCGACAGGGTAAAGGTAAGGGTAACGTTGAATACTGGGTAGCCCAGGTTCAGCCCGGCAAAGTACTGTACGAAGTACAAGGTGTTTCCGAAGAGTTGGCGCGCGAAGCATTTGCGCTGGCTTCTGCCAAGATTCCAATTGCCACAACATTTGTAAAACGGTCGGTGATGTGATGAAAGCTAGCGAAATGCGTGAAAAGTCCCCTGAGGACCTGAACAAGCAGCTGCTCACTCTGCGCGAAGAGCAGTTCAAGCTGCGTATGCAGAAGTCTACTGGTCAGCTGGGACAAACCCATTTGTTACAGCAGAATCAGCGTGACATCGCACGCGTAAAGACTTTGCTCAATGAAAAGGCAGGTAATTAATAATGTCAGCTGCAGAGAAACGTACACGTCTGGTAACTGGAAAGGTTGTCAGCAACAAGATGGACAAGACTATTACTGTATTGGTCGAGCGCAGGGTAAAGCACCCGGTGTATGGCAAATATATAACTCGTTCATCCAAGATTCATGCCCACGATGAAAGTAACCAGTGTGGCATCGGCGATACCGTCACTGTTGCGGAGTCGCGTCCAATTTCCAAGAGCAAGACATGGAAATTGTTGGAAGTAGTTGAGAGCGCCATCCCGGTCTAAAGCCTGGTTGTTGTAGCGCAGAATTAGCGGCCGCGGTCGCAGTTTGGAGTAGAAGATGATTCAGACACAGTCGTATTTGGAAGTCGCCGATAACAGTGGTGCCCGTCGTGTGATGTGCATCAAGGTGTTGGGCGGATCCAAGCGTCGGTACGCGCGAGTTGGCGACCTTATAAAGGTAACTGTCAAGGAAGCGATTCCACGCGGTAAGGTTAAGAAAGGTCAGGTTATGACTGCCGTTGTAGTTCGTACGCGAAAAGGCGTGCGTCGTCCAGACGGATCCCTGATCAAGTTCGATGATAATGCGGCCGTTTTGCTCAATGCACAGAACGCCCCTATAGGCACTCGTATTTTCGGCCCGGTAACCCGAGAGCTGCGCGGCGAGAAGTTCATGAAGATTGTTTCTCTGGCACCTGAAGTTATCTAGTCCGGCGAGCGGGGAGAGGAAAGAAAATGTTGAAGATCAAAAGCGATGACGAAGTGATTATCCTGGCCGGCAAGGACAAGGGTAAGCGCGGCAAGGTTCGCAGAGTGTTGGACAACAATAAGCTTATTGTTTCTGGCATCAATATGGTGAAGAAGCACACCAAGCCGAACCCGCAAGCGGGTGTGGCTGGCGGTATTGTTGAAAATGAAGCGCCTATTCAGGTTTCTAATGTGGCGATCTTCAACCCCAGCAGTAGCAAGGCTGATCGAGTGGGTTTTAAAGTGGACGGAGATAGCAAGGTGCGTATCTTCAAATCCAGTGGCGAGGTTATCGACTCTTAAGCCCTTGGTGGCTGACCGGGTTAATAGGTAAAAGACATGGCAACATTGAAAGACAAATTTAAGAGCGAATTAGCTCCTCAGCTGAAAGAAGAGCTGGGTTTGGGAAATGTGATGGAAGTTCCCCGCATCACCAAGATCACCCTGAACATGGGTGTGGGTGAAGCCCTGGGTGATAAAAAGGTGCTGGAGCACGCCGTCGCAGACATGGAAAAAATCTCGGGCCAAAAAGTGGTGGTAACCAAGGCTCGTAAATCTATCGCCGGCTTTAAAGTGCGTGATGGTTGGCCCATCGGATGCAAAGTGACTTTGCGCTCTGATCGCATGTACGAGTTTCTGGAGCGCCTGATTAGCATAGCGATACCGCGTATCCGTGACTTCCGTGGTATTAGCCCCAAGTCTTTCGACGGTCGCGGTAATTTCGCGATGGGTGTAACCGAGCAGATTATTTTCCCCGAGATCGAATACGATAAAGTGGATGCATTGCGCGGTATGGATATCGTTATTACTACTTCCGCTAAAACGGATGATGAAGGCCGCGCGTTGCTGCGTGCTTTCAACTTCCCCTTGAAAGCTTAAGAGGCTTTATTAATGGCTAAAAAATCTATGATTGCGCGCGAGAAGAAGCGCACACAACAGGTAGCTAAGTACGCAGCGAAGCGTGCCGCCCTGAAGGCAATCCTGACCGATGTCAATGTGTCTGATGAAGAAAGATGGGTCGCACAAGTTGCCTGGCAAAAGCTGCCTCGTGATGCGAGTCCAGTTAGGCAGCGTCGTCGTTGTCAGATAACTGGTCGCCCTCACGGTGTATATCGTAAGTTTGGCCTTTGTCGTAACAAGTTGCGTGAAGCAGCTATGCGCGGTGATGTACCTGGTCTGGTAAAAGCTAGCTGGTAACGGACCAGATAGTTTACGGAGAGTAAATGATATGAGTATGCAAGATCCGATGTCAGATATGCTGACACGTATTCGCAACGGACAAATGGCAGGTAAGACCGGCGTAGAAATGCCCGGCTCTAAGATTAAGGCCGCTGTTGCCCAGGTATTGAAGGACGAAGGTTACATCAGTGACTTTACCGCTTCTACTGAAGACGGTAAGCCGCGCTTGGCCATTGGTCTTAAGTATTATGAGGGCAAGCCGGTTATTGCCGAAATCGATCGCATCAGCCGTCCGGGTTTGCGCAAGTACACGGGTAAGGGTGACCTTCCGTCAGTGCGTGAAGGTCTTGGGGTGGCGATAATATCCACATCCCAGGGTGTGATGACTGATCGTGCTGCTCGCGCTGCCGGAGTTGGCGGCGAAGTGCTCTGCACTGTTTTCTAATTGAATTTGATTTAAAGAGCATTCCAAAATGTCTAGAGTCGCAAATAATCCGGTACAACTGCCCAGCGGTGTCGAGGTGAAGCTTAACGGCAACGCCGTGTCCGTAAAGGGTGGCAAAGGTACGCTGGAACTTTCATTGGTTGAAGGTATTCAGGTTAGCCAGGATGACAACGTTCTGACCATTGCTTACGACAACGATAAGTTAAAGGCTATGGCCGGTACTACTCGTGCGTTGGTGAACAATATGGTCAAGGGCGTCAGCGAAGGCTGGGAGAAGAAGCTGGTACTCAACGGTGTAGGTTATCGTGCCAAGGCTTCTGCAAAATCCGTCAATCTGACCGTGGGTCTTTCGCACCCGGTGGACTACCAGTTGCCCGCCGGTGTTACTGCCGAGAGCCCCAGCCAGACTGAGGTGGTGGTCAAAGGTATCGACAAGCAGGCAGTCGGCCAGGCAGCAGCTGAAATTCGCAGCTTCCGTCCGCCGGAGCCATACAAGGGTAAGGGTATTCGTTACGCTGACGAGCATGTTCGTCGTAAAGAAGCCAAGAAAAAGTAGGTAAGTTGAGATGAGTGCAAAGAATGATTCAAGGTTGCGTCGCGCCCGTCGGGCCCGTGCCCGTATGCGTGATCAGGGCGTTAATCGCCTGAGTGTGCACCGTACTCCTCGGCATATTTATGCCCAGGTGATAGCACCTGCTGGTGATACGGTACTGGCCAGTGCTTCTACTCTGGAGACTGACCTGCGCAGCGGCAAGACTGGCAATATCGATGCTGCGGCAGCGGTTGGTAAGCTGGTTGCTGAGCGAGCGAAGCAAGCGGGTATAGAGAAAGTCGCTTTCGATCGCGGTGGATACAAGTACCACGGACGTGTTAAGGCTCTGGCCGATGCGGCTCGTGAAACTGGACTGGACTTCTAGGGTAGAGATATGGCTTTTAATGATCAGAAAAAGCAGCAGCAAGATGGTGACCTCCAGGAGAAGCTGGTTCAGGTTAACCGTGTCGCTAAAGTAGTAAAGGGTGGCCGTATATTTGGCTTCACCGCTCTGACAGTTGTCGGTGATGGCAAAGGTAAAGTCGGCTTTGGCCGTGGCAAGGCACGCGAAGTGCCTGTTGCCATCCAAAAAGCTATGGAAGCTGCGCGCCGCAATATGATCCAGGTAGAGCTGAGCAACGGTACGATTCAGTACCCAATTAAAGCCGCTCATGGCGCCTCCAAGGTTTACATGCAGCCTGCTTCAGAAGGTACTGGCGTTATTGCCGGTGGTGCGATGCGAGCTGTACTAGAGATTGCCGGTGTGCATAACGTACTGGCCAAGTGTTACGGTTCAACCAATCCGGCAAACGTAGTGCGCGCGACCTTTAACGGCTTGCGCGACATGGCTACACCGGAAAATGTTGCTGCAAAGCGCGGCAAAACTGTTGAAGAAATTCTGAACTAATTATTGGGTCGGCTAGTCATGGCTAAAGCATCTATAAAGGTTACCCAGGTCAAAAGTGTCCACGGTCGCCTGAAAAATCACAGGGCGTGTGTTGCTGGTTTGGGCCTGCGTCGAATTGGTCACACTGTCGAGGTGGAGGATACTCCTTCGGTTCGTGGCATGATCAACCAAGTGCACTACATGGTAAGGGTTGAGGAGTAAATCATGTCAGAAGTAATGCGACTGAATAGCCTGAGCCCTGCGCCGGGCGCCAAGAAAGACGCCAAGCGCGTTGGACGTGGTATTGGTAGTGGCGATGGTAAGACCGCTGGCCGTGGTCACAAGGGACAAAAAGCGCGTTCCGGTGGCGGCATCAGGCCTGGCTTCGAAGGTGGTCAGATGCCTTTGCAGAAACGTCTTCCCAAGTATGGTTTTACGTCACGTATTGCCCGCACAACCGCCCAGGTTCGCCTGAGTGAGTTGAACGCGATTGACGGTGATGTGGCTGACCTGTCAGCCCTGATAAGCGCTGATCTGGTGCGTGACAATGTCGTGCGCGCTCGAGTGTTTCTGTCAGGTGAATTGAGCAGGGCTATTACAGTCAAAGGCCTAGCGGTCACCAAAGGTGCCCGGGAAGCTATTGAAAAAGCCGGCGGGAAAGTAGAGGAATAAATGGCAACAGGACAGCTGCCCTCAGTAAACAAAGCGGGACTTGGCGAACTTTTTTCCCGGCTCCGTTTTGTTTTACTGGCAATCATCGTTTATCGGATTGGCACGCATATTCCGGTACCAGGTATAGACCCTAACCAGCTGTCGGCGCTGTTTAACCAGAACCAGGGCACTATCCTGGGGCTGGCCAACATGTTTTCCGGGGGCGCTCTGGAGCGCATGAGTATCCTGGCGCTGGGTATTATGCCTTACATCTCTGCCTCCATTATTATGCAGTTGATGTCGGCGGTTACCCCGCAACTTGAACAGATGAAAAAAGAAGGCGAGTCTGGTCGTCGCAAGATCAGCCAGTACACGCGCTACCTTACGGTGGTGCTAGCCATAGTGCAGGCGACGGGTATGACCGTGGGCATGGCTAACCAGGGAATGTCTTATGACACGTCACTGCTGTTTTATGTGATAGCTATTACTTCTCTGGTAACCGGTGCCGTCTTTATGATGTGGCTCGGTGAGCAGATTACAGAAAAAGGTGTAGGTAATGGCATATCGCTGTTGATCTTCGCCGGTATCGTAGCAGGCTTGCCCGCGGCGATAGGGCAGTCGCTGGAACAGGCGCGGCAGGGTGAGCTGAATATACTTATTCTGCTGTTTATCCTGGCTCTGGCAATTGCAGTGATCTACATGATCGTGTTCATAGAACGCGGCCAGCGTCGGATCACGGTGAACTACGCCAAGCGTCAGCAGGGTCGTAAGATGTACCAGGCGCAGAGTTCGCATCTGCCCCTGAAGGTGAATATGGCTGGCGTTATTCCCGCGATTTTCGCCAGTAGTATTTTGCTGTTCCCGGCGTCGATAGCGCAGTGGTTCGGCTCTAGCGGTTCAGCCGATTGGCTGCAGGATCTGGCCGTTGCCATTGGGCCAGGTCAGCCGCTGAACATATTGTTGTTCACGGTGTTTGTCGTATTTTTCTGCTTCTTTTACACGGCGTTGATGTTTAACCCGGTGGAAGTTGCGGACAACCTGAAGCGTTCCGGTGCCTTTGTACCTGGAATTCGTCCGGGTCAGCAGACTGCCAACTATATTGATGGCGTGCTAACCAGGCTTACGGTGTTTGGCTCGGCGTATATCGCGCTGGTCTGTTTAATGCCGCAGTTCCTGGTCGTAATGTGGAACGTACCCTTTTACCTGGGTGGCACCTCGCTGTTGATCGTGGTTGTGGTGGTAATGGATTTTATGGCCCAGGTGCAGAGCCACCTGATGTCACACCAGTATGACTCGGTGATGAAGAAGGCCAATTTGAAGAGTTATGGTGGAGCGGGTAAGGCTCGCTAGTCGGTAGATTAGTCAGAACCTGCAATGTTCCGCCAGGGTTAACGTAGTACGGAGTAGATGTTATGAAAGTACGTGCATCAGTAAAGAGGATTTGCAGGAACTGCAAAGTAGTTCGCCGCAATGGAGTTGTGCGCGTGATCTGCAATACAGATCCTCGCCACAAGCAGCGCCAGGGCTAAAGCCCTTCGTTGTAGTTGATTTTTAGTAACGATATCGCTAGAATGCTGCGCCTTTTGCGCTCCCCTGAGTAAATTTTGCTGGATCAGGGGCTTGAGAAGACTCGTAGCACCGCGCGACGATAAACGATTGGAGAAAGTTGCATGGCTCGTATTGCCGGCGTCAACATACCAGATAACAAGCATACCGTTATCTCTTTGACATACATTTTCGGTGTAGGTCGCAGTCAGGCCAGGCGCCTCTGCGCAGACACTGGTGTTTCGGAGAGCGCCAAAATTGGCGAATTGTCCGGGGAGGAGATGGATTCCCTTCGTACAAAGGTGAGCGACATGATGGTCGAAGGTGATCTGCGTCGTGAAGTTTCCATGAACATCAAGCGTTTGATGGACCTGGGTTGCAACCGTGGACTGCGTCATCGTCGGGGTTTGCCTTTGCGTGGACAGCGTACCAAGACCAATGCCCGTACCCGTAAGGGGCCGCGCAAGCCGATTCGCAAGTAAGTTAGACTCACAGCGAATCCTTTTTAGTGTAGCTGCACCCTAGTGCAGTGCTGATATTAAAGCAGGAAAAAAACTATGGCTAAGCCAGGTGCGAAAAGCACTCGTAAGAAAATCACCAAGACTGTTGTCGACGGTATCGCGCACATTCACGCGTCCTTCAATAACACGATCATCACTATTACTGACCGTCAGGGCAACACCCTGAGTTGGGCCACTTCTGGTGGTTCCGGCTTTCGTGGTTCGCGTAAAAGCACCCCGTTCGCAGCACAGGTAGCTGCTGAGCGCGCCGGTGAAGCAGCCAAGGATTATGGTCTGCAGAACCTTGATGTACAGGTAAAAGGTCCCGGACCGGGCAGAGAGTCTGCCGTTCGCGCGCTGAATTCCTGTGGCTACAAGATCAGCAATATTACAGACGTTACGCCGATTCCACATAACGGCTGTCGTCCCCCCAAGAAACGTCGCGTATAACGCTTACAGGAAGAATTGACATGGCTCGATATATTGGACCCAAGTGCAAGCTCTCCCGTCGTGAAGGAACAGACCTGTTCCTGAAAAGCGGAGTGCGCTCGTTGGAAAGCAAGTGTAAAGCGGAAGCAATACCCGGCCAGCATGGCGCTCGCCGCGGTCGTTTGTCTGATTACGGTGTGCAGTTGCGCGAAAAGCAAAAAGTACGTCGTATGTACGGTGTGCTGGAGAAGCAGTTCCGCAACTACTACAAAGAAGCTGCCCGGCTTAAGGGTGCTACAGGCGAGAACCTGCTGCAGCTGTTGGAAAGTCGGTTGGATAACGTGGTTTACCGTATGGGCTTTGGCTCTACCCGTGCTGAATCACGGCAGATGGTGGCTCACAAGGCGATTCTGGTGAATGACGTTGTGGTCAACATTGCGTCATACCAGGTGAAGGCAGGCGATGTTGTGTCCCTGCGTGAAAAGGCCAAGAAGCAGCTGCGTGTGCAGTCTGCCCTGGCCCTGGCTGCCCAGCGTGGCGAGCCCGAGTGGATCGATGTGAACAGCGAGAAGCTGGAAGGAGTATTCAAGTCAGTGCCTGATCGCCAGGACCTGCCTTCGGAGATCAATGAAAACCTGATCGTCGAACTTTACTCCAAGTAATCCACCGAAGGACTAACCTACAATACAGGTGCCAAAATGCAGAGTGCAGTGAACGAATTTTTGACCCCGCGTGTGATCAGTGTTGAAGAAAAGAACAACACACGTGCCCAGGTAACCCTGGAACCCCTGGAGCGTGGCTTTGGTCATACCCTGGGTAACGCCTTGCGTCGTATCCTGCTGTCATCCATGCCCGGTTGTGCAATCACCGAAGTGGAAATAGACGGCGTATTGCACGAGTACAGTGCGATCGAAGGTGTACAGGAAGATGTTATTGAAATCCTGTTGAACCTGAAGGGTGTAGCCCTGGTCATGAGCGGCAAGGAAGAAGCCGAACTGACCCTTACCAAGAAAGGTCCGGGTGTAGTGACTGCTGGTGATATTCAGGTGGATCACGATATTGAGATCCGCAACCCTGAGCACGTCATCTGCCACCTTAATGGCGATTCTGAAATTAGCATGAAGCTGACCGTCGCGCGTGGCCGTGGCTACTCTCCGGCTGACTCTCGCGAGACCCCGGAAGAAGAGACGCGCTCCATTGGCCGTCTGCAGTTGGACGCTACATTTTCACCGGTACACCGTGTTGCCTACGTGGTAGAAGCGGCACGTGTGGAACAGCGTACTGACCTGGACAAGCTGGTACTGGATCTGGAAACCAACGGTACCATCGATCCGGAAGAAGCTATCCGTCGCGCCGCGACCATCCTGCAGCAGCAGCTGGCCGTGTTTGTTGACCTGGAAAGCGAGAGTGAGTCCGAGTCTGTTGTGGAAGAGGACGAAGTCGATCCGATCCTGCTGCGTCCGGTAGACGACCTGGAACTGACTGTACGTTCTGCGAACTGCCTGAAGGCGGAGAATATCTACTACATCGGTGACCTGGTACAGCGCACTGAAGTTGAGTTGCTGAAAACCCCTAACCTGGGTAAGAAGTCGCTTACAGAGATAAAGGACGTTCTGGCATCACGCGGATTGTCTCTGGGCATGCGCCTGGACAAATGGCCGCCTGCAAGCCTGAAAAACGACGATCGGGTGCTGAGCGTTTAAACACGCAGGAAAGTAGCAGCTACCCGAATCACTGGTTGTAAGTGCTGAGATAGCACAGAAAATAGGATTGGAAAAATGCGTCATCGCCATAGTGGACGTCAGTTAAACCGCAACAGCTCTCACCGTAAAGCCATGTTTCGCAACATGACTGTGTCGCTGGTAGAGCACGAGCTGATAAAAACAACTTTGCCCAAGGCCAAGGAACTGCGCAGCTATGCTGAGCCGTTGATCACCCTGGCCAAGAACGACAGCGTGGCCAACCGCCGCCTGGCATTCGACCGGACGCGTGATAAAGCGGCAGTCGGTAAGTTGTTTAATGAGCTGGGCCCCAGGTACCAGGAGCGCCCCGGTGGTTACATTCGCATTCTGAAGTGCGGTTATCGCTCCGGTGACCAGGCCCCTATGGCCTATGTTGAGCTGGTTGATCGTCCGCAGGTTGAGTCTGAGGGTGATGAGGATTAATCGTCGCTGCCAGTCTTGACGGACTTTCGAAAGCCGGGCATTGTCCCGGCTTTTTTGTGCTCGAATGATTATGCTTTGCTGATCCGAGTCGCGGGTTAGATACCAGGCCTCTCCGGGGCCGGGTTCGAAGGGTAGCTGGCCGGCCAGGAAAGTTTCAGGCCGCTTTCTGGCGGGAACGCTTTTTGAGCATGGGCGCTAAAAACTCTCCGGTAAAAGACCCTTTGGTCTTCGCCACATCTTCCGGCGTGCCGGTCGCAATAACCTGACCGCCACCACTGCCGCCCTCGGGTCCCAGATCCACCACCCAGTCCGCGGTTTTAACCACATCCAGGTTGTGCTCGATGATGACCACGGTATTGCCGTGATCGCGCAGGCGGTGCAGTACTTCCAGTAGCTGCTTGATATCCTCGAAGTGCAGCCCGGTGGTGGGTTCGTCGAGGATGTACAGGGTTTTACCGGTATCGCGCTTGGATAACTCGCGCGATAGCTTGACCCGTTGCGCTTCTCCACCTGACAACGTGGTTGCGGCCTGGCCCAGGCGGATGTAGGTGAGGCCAACGTCCATCAGGGTCTGCAGCTTGCGCGCTATGCTAGGCACAGGTTCGAAGAAGGTTAGTGCATCCTCCACCGTCATATCCAGAACTTCGTGGATATTCTTCCCTTTGTAACGGATTTCCAGGGTTTCCCTGTTATAGCGCTTGCCCTTGCACACATCGCAGGGAACATAAATGTCGGGTAGGAAGTGCATCTCCACCTTGGTGACGCCATCGCCCTGGCAGGCTTCGCAGCGACCGCCTTTGACGTTAAAGCTGAAGCGTCCCGGTTTGTAGCCGCGCGAACGGGCTTCCTGAGTGCCGGCAAACAGTTCGCGTACGGGGGTAAAAATACCGGTATAGGTTGCCGGATTGGAGCGCGGAGTGCGGCCAATAGGGCTCTGGTCGATATCAATGCACTTATCGATCAGCTCCATGCCGGCAATCGACGTGTAGGGTGCCGGGGTGAGTGTGGTAGCGCCATTTAACTCAGTTGCCGCAATGGGGTACAAAGTACTGTTGATAAGCGTGGATTTGCCCGAGCCGGAGACACCGGTAACGCAGGTCAGCAGCCCCAGCGGAATCTCCAGCTCTACGTTCTGCAAATTATTGCCGCTAGCGCCTGCCAATACCAACTGCCGTTTTGGGTTGTTCGGGGTGCGGCGCTGCGGTATCTCTATTTTTTTGTTGCCCGACAGGTAGGCCCCGGTGAGTGAATTCTCGTTCCCCAGAATATCCTTGAGTTTACCCTGTGCGACGATTTCACCGCCATGTACGCCGGCGCCGGGGCCGATATCGATGATATGGTCGGCGCTGCGAATAGCATCTTCATCGTGTTCCACCACGATAACGGTATTGCCCAGGTCACGCAGGTGGTTGAGGGTTTTCAGCAGACGCTCATTGTCGCGTTGATGCAGACCTATAGAAGGCTCGTCCAGAATGTACATAACACCTACCAGCCCTGCGCCTATCTGTGAGGCTAACCTTATGCGCTGGGCTTCACCGCCGGACAGGGTTTCGGCACTGCGATTAAGTGACAGGTAATTCAGCCCAACATCCACCAGGAAGCGATAACGTGCGCGCAACTCCTTGAGGATCTTGTCGGCAATCTCGCCCTTGCGGCCTTCCAGCTGCAATTGCTCAAAATAGATTTCGGCGTCACCGACGGCCATTTCCGTGATGCTCGGTAGGGTGCGTTCGTCTACAAAGACGTGACGAGCATCCCGGCGCAGGCGGGTACCGCCACAATCCGGGCAGGGTTGGGTGGCGAGGAATTTGGCCAGGTCTTCGCGCACGGATTGAGAATCAGTGTCCCGGTAGCGGCGCTCCATATTGGGAATGATGCCCTCAAAGGAGTGGTTGCGCTTGAATACATCACCTCTATCGTTGACATAGGAAAAGGCGATCTCCTGTTTGCCACTGCCCTTGAGGATGGTCTGTCGGTGTTTTTTACTCAATTCCTCAAAAGGGGTGTCGATATCAAAACCATAGTGGTCGGCCAGAGAGGTCAGCATATGAAAGTAATAGACATTGCGCCTATCCCAACCGCGGATGGCGCCTTCTGCAAGGCTGGCCTCGGGGAACAGGACAATGCGCTCTTCATCAAAGTACTGTTTAACGCCCAGTCCATCACAACCGCTGCAGGCGCCGGCCGGATTGTTGAATGAGAATAATCTCGGCTCCAGTTCGTCGATGCTGTGGCCGCACTCGGGGCAGGCGAAGCGTGCGGAGAAGCTAATATCGTCGGCCTCGCCATCCATGTAGCTGATCGCAGCGAGTCCGTCTGTCAGGCCCAGGGCGGTTTCAAAAGATTCTGCCACGCGTATACCCAGGTCATCGCGCACCTTGAAGCGATCGACCACCACTTCAATACGGTGTTTTTTCTTCTTGTCCAGTTCCGGAACATCATCCAGTTCCGTGACGATGCCATCGATACGGGCGCGGACAAAGCCGCTGGCGCGAAGTTCTTCAAACACATGCAGGTGTTCGCCCTTGCGATCGCGCACCACCGGTGCCAGCAACATCAGCTTGGTTCCAGCGGGCAGGGCGAGAACAGAATCTACCATCTGGCTTACGGTCTGGGCTTGCAGGTTGAGGTTGTGGTCCGGGCAGCGCGGATCGCCAACCCGGGCGAACAGCAGTCGCAGATAGTCGTAGATTTCAGTAATGGTGCCCACGGTGGAGCGTGGGTTGTGCGAGGTAGACTTCTGCTCGATAGAGATGGCTGGCGACAGCCCCTCAATATGATCGATATCCGGCTTTTCCATCATGGACAGGAATTGGCGGGCATAGGTGGACAGTGACTCTACGTAGCGTCGCTGTCCCTCGGCGTAAAGAGTGTCAAAGGCGAGCGATGACTTTCCTGACCCAGACAGGCCGGTGATGACGACCAGCTTATCCCTGGGAATATCCAGGTCGATATTTTTCAGGTTGTGCGTACGCGCGCCGCGTACTTGTATGGTGTCCATAGGGCCCCTAATGCAGATATCGAATTCAAACGCGACAGTATATGCCCAGGCTTGGGTGCCTGGCAAAAAGATCATGCTTTTTAACCTGCCGCCAGAGTACTGGATGTTATGCAGACGGGGAAACTGGTAGTATATGGCGGCATTTTTAGTGACCAATTCTTGTGATAACTGAAAACCCCATGACAGCGCTGGAAAAGCGCACTGTTGGCTCCCTTGCGCTGTTATACAGCTTTCGCATGTTGGGCCTGTTTATGGTGCTGCCATTGCTGGCGCTATATGCCGCCGATATGCCGGGAGCTACCCCGACCTTGATCGGCCTCGCCCTGGGCGTCTATGGGCTGACCCAGGCTGTGCTGCAGATTCCTTTTGGCTGGTTGTCTGACCATGTGGGACGCAAGCCGGTGATTGTCGGCGGTTTGGTGCTATTTGCCCTGGGCAGCATCGTGGCGGGGATGGCAGAGAGCGTCCCCGGCATTGTGGCCGGGCGTGCCTTGCAGGGAGCGGGTGCGATCGCCAGTACGGTGATGGCCCTGGTAGCGGATTTGACGCGGGAAGAGCAGCGCACCAAAGCGATGGCAGTGGTGGGCATGAGTATCGGCCTGTCCTTTGCGGTGGCTTTGGTCCTGGGGCCTGTAGTGGCCGCTGCCGGCGGTCTTTCCGGTGTTTTCTGGTTTACTGCCGCGCTCGCTGTGGCCGGTGTCGGTATTGTGCTGCTGCTGGTGCCCACGCCACCAAAGCTGGGCATTGAACACAGTGAGGTAGGCGCGCGCTCGGGATTAATCTGGCACAGCCTGCGGAATCCAGCCCTGGCACGACTTAATTTCGGCGTATTTGTCCTGCACTTTATCCTCATGGCCAGTTTTCTGCTGGTTCCCGTCTTTCTGGAGCAGTCTGCCGGCATTGATCGGCAAAATCACTGGATGGTTTACCTGCCCACGCTGGTGCTCTCTATCGTCGGGATGGTTCCTCTTATGATTGTGGCCGAGCGCGGTGGCCGCCTGCATGAGGTTTTCTTACTGGGCATCGCCCTGGTATTTACCGCGATCGCCCTGCTGGGGTTTACCTCAAGTACGGTAATATTTTACCTGGGTTTGTGGCTATTTTTTGTGGGCTTCAACTATCTAGAAGCGACACTGCCCTCCCTGGTGAGCAAGACGGTATTCGCTGGCGGCAAAGGCACCGCTATGGGCGCCTTTTCTACCTGCCAGTTTCTGGGAGCATTTGCCGGTGGTGCCGCAGGTGGATGGATTTTGCAGTACATGGGTACTACCTCGCTGCTGGCGGTGTGCCTGACTCTGGCTGCTCTGTGGGGGCTGATCGTACTTCCTGCGGGCCAGTCTGCTGCCGTGGAGTCAGACCCGATGCAGGAATCCTGAGCGCGAATGCCAGTTAGGCACAGCGCTAGTGCCCGGCCGCGGATTTGATCGATTTTGACCGCCATTGCTGTCGCAATTGCATGGTGGGATTGCTATAGTCGACTGCTAAAATCTGTTTCGATATAGTTCAAATAATGAGGAAATTTTATGGCCGCACGGGGCATTAACAAAGTCATCCTGGTAGGCAATTTAGGCAACGACCCGGAAACCCGCTACACCCAGGCAGGCGCCGCAATCACCAATATCTCGATTGCGACTTCTGAAGCGTGGAAAGACAAGCAGACAGGTCAACCTCAGGAGCGAACTGAGTGGCATCGGGTGGTGTTTTTTAATCGATTGGCAGAAATTGCTGGCGAATATCTGCGCAAGGGCTCTAAAGTTTACGTAGAGGGTTCATTGCGTACCCGTAAATGGCAGGATAAGGAAGGCCAGGATAGATACACCACGGAGATCGTAGGGGCCGAAATGCAAATGCTCGACAGTCGCGCAGGGCAGGGTGGTGGCCACCAGGAGTCCGGTGAGTACGCCCAGAGTGCACCGCGGGCGGCCCCCGCAGCTGCACCGAGAGCTCCGGCCGGCGGTGCACCTGCACCAGCGCCGTCATCTCCGCCTGGGGATTTTGGCAGCTTTGACGATGACATACCTTTTTAAACACATCTGCCATTCATGACCGGGCATTTGCTGCCCGGACAGTAACCCCGGTGCGAGGGAACAACTGCAGTGCGTGTACTCTTACTGGGATCGGACACTCCTCTGGGGCAGGCCTTAGCTGAGCAGCAAGCGCTGTCGGGGCGGCATGAAGTGCTGCCGGTGTCGCGTGCCGCCTGCCGTTGGAAGAGCGAGCGGCAGGCCAAGAAAAGTGTTGTGCGCGCCAAATGCGATATCGTGGTCGATGTTCGTATTGAGGCGGCGGGAGATGGTGAAGAGCAGATTCAGGAGCTGGACCTGAAACGTTGCCACTGGGTTGCAAAGGCCTGTCAACGTACCGAGGTTGCCTATCTGTACGTATCCAGCTCCAGAGTGTTTTCCGGCCAGTTGGATAGACCCTACACAGAAAACGATTTACCCGACAACCATGAGACAGTTGGCCAGTTGCTTGCTATGGCAGAGCAAGTGGTTGCCGACAGTTGTGAGCGCCATGTCATTTTGCGTCTGGGTCCGATTTTTTCCTACGAGGGAACCAATCTGATTACCCAGATGCTGCGCCCGTTGCATGAGGGCGGTAGCCTGACACTGGATAATAATCTGCGTGGCTGTCCGGTGGCAGCCGATGATGGGGCCAGGGTGGTGTCGGCGTTGCTGGATCAATTGAGTACCGGCCTGACCTGTTGGGGTATCTACCACTACTGCAGTTCTGATACCGCCACATATTATGAGTTCGCCGAAGCGCTGCTTGCTTCTGCGTCACAGTTTTCCGAGTTCAGCGCTGCCGCGGTGCAACTGAAGCCTGAACCGGATGGCCTGGCCCCGCTTAACCGTGCTTTGAACTGCACCAAAATTCGCAATACCTTTGCTATCAAGCAAGTTCCCTGGCGCCGCACCATCGCCGATATTGTGAAACACTATTACGACGATCAACAATAGAGAGAGACCCGCATGGCCAAGGCCACCGATGATAAAGCACAGCCACTGGCAGTGGCGGTGCTGACCGTATCTGATACCCGTACTGAAGATAATGACACCTCCGGCCACTACCTGGTTTCCGCGCTGGAAGCCGCGGGGCACTGCAGCGCCGCCAAAGCCATCGTGGTTGACGACATCTACCGTATCAGAGCGAGCCTGTCAGCCTGGATTGCTGATGATGCTATTGATGCCGTACTAATCACCGGTGGCACGGGCTTTTCCGGGAGAGACTCCACCCCGGAAGCGGTACGGCCCCTGTTCGACAAAGACATTGATGGCTTTGGTGAAGTTTTCCGCGCGTTATCCTACCAGGAAATCGGTTCCTCCACGGTGCAGTCACGAGCCCTGGCTGGTTTTGCCAACGATACGGTTATATTTTGTATGCCGGGCTCCACCGGGGCCTGCAAGACCGCCTGGAATGGTCTTATCCGCGAGCAACTCGATAGCAGTCATCGTCCCTGTAATTTTGTGGGTGTGCTGAACGTGAGGGAGCGTGACGCTTGAGTGCATTGCTGCCGGTGGCGGAGGCGCTGGTGCAGGTTCTGGCCAGAGCAGAGCCCATACTCGATGTTATCGAGCTAACGCTACTGGATGCCTTGGGCCACGTGCTCGCCGACGATATAATTTCCCCGATTGCCGTACCCGGTGATGATAATAGTGCGATGGACGGGTATGCACTGCGGGCAGCAGATGCCGCACAGCCAATACCGGTAAGCCAACGCATTCCCGCTGGCTCATTAGGCGTGCCACTGGAGCCCGGTACTGCTGCGCGAATATTTACCGGCGCGCCGATCCCAACCGATGCGGATGCCGTGGTGATGCAGGAAAACTGCAGCGAAGTTGCTGGTGTGGTTAGCATCGAAGGTGACGTGAGGCCGGGCCAGAACATCCGCCCCCGGGGTCAGGATATCGCGGAGGGCGAAACTATTCTTGCCCGTGGCCGCACGCTGCGCCCACAGGACATCGGCCTGCTTGCCTCTATTGGTTGCGCTACAGTTAATGTGTTGCGCCCATTGCGCGTTGCGGTTCTTTCCACCGGTGACGAACTGGTAGAGCCGGGTAGCGGAGCGTTAAAAGGTGGGCAACTATATAATTCCAATCGCTACACACTGGCCGGCCTGCTACGCGGGCTTAATATCGAGTTTATCGACGGCGGCATCATCGCCGATGACCCAGAGATTACCGCCCGGGCACTGCAACACGCCGCCGCCAGCGCCGATTGCGTTATCACTTCCGGTGGCGTGTCTGTAGGAGAAGAGGATCACGTCAAAGCCCAGGTAGAACGCCTTGGAGAGCTCGCCCTGTGGAAACTCGCCATCAAACCCGGTAAACCCCTGGCATTCGGAAGAATCGGCGATACGCCTTTTATTGGTCTACCCGGGAATCCCACCTCAGTCTTTGTCACCTTTTGCCTGATAGCCCGCCCTTTCCTGTTAAAGCTGCAGGGCGCGGTAGAGCCAGAGCCGCCGCGCCTGCAAGCGAAGGCCGCCTTCACCGTGGAGCGCCCCGGGAGCCGCCAGGAATACCTGCGGGTGACCCTGGAAAATACACCCGAGGGTTTAACCGCCAGAAAATTCGATAACCAGAGTTCCGGAGTGCTCAGTTCAGTGAGTCACTCAAACGCGCTGGCGGTGATACCGTCAGGAAGTACGGTGACAGAAGGACAAAAGGTAGCGGTGATGCTGTTAGATTTATTAGCACGTTAGTCGAGGGGGCCGGTAGCAAGATCCGGTGGCTGACAATCAGGTCGCGGCTTAAGCTTG
>JBALVO010000035.1:0-14840 GCA_036961445.1 Halioglobus sp. | reverse complement strand
GAGGGGGCCGGTAGCAAGATCCGGTGGCTGACAATCAGGTCGCGGCTTAAGCTTGCCACCAATTTCGGGAGATCTCGGCGAGCACTGTGCGAGTCCAGAAAATTGCGCAGCAATTTTTGTCGAGTTGCGCAGCCGCCTGAAAATGGTGGCAAGCTTGCGGCCGTCAGCCACCGGGTCTTGCTACCGGTGCCCAACGGATAGTTGCAGCTCGCTAGTCGGAATACTTCTGGAACACCAAAGAAGCGTTAGTGCCACCAAAGCCAAAGCTGTTAGACATCACGCGCTGCAAATCAACATTATCATGACGTGTGAGGGCAATAGGCAAACCCTCAGCCTCCGGATCCAGTTCCTCAATATTTGCCGACGCCGCGATAAAGCCCTTTTGCTGCATCATCAAAGAGTAGATCGCTTCCTGCACGCCAGCCGCACCCAGAGAATGTCCCGAGAGAGACTTGGTAGAGCCGACCACCGGGATGTGGTCGCGGTCTTCATAGGCCTGTCGCACCGCTTTGAGTTCCTGCATGTCGCCCGCCGGTGTGCTGGTGCCGTGAGCATTAATATAGTCCACCGGGCCATCCACCGTTGCCAGCGCCTGCTGCATGCAGCGCACCGCGCCTTCACCCGAGGGTGACACCATATCGTAGCCATCCGAGGTGGCGCCGTATCCTACCAGCTCAGCATAGATTTTTGCGCCCCTGGCCTTGGCGTGTTCCAGTTCCTCAACGACCAGCATACCGCCGCCGCCGGCGATGACGAAACCGTCGCGGTTGGCATCATAGGCGCGGGATGCCCTTTCTGGTGTGTCATTATACTTGGTAGACAGTGCGCCCATGGCATCGAACAGGCAGCTCAGGGTCCAGTGCAATTCCTCACCGCCACCGGCGAACACCACGTCCTGCTTGCCCAGTTGGATTTGCTCCATGGCATTGCCAATACAGTGCGCACTGGTAGAGCAGGCAGAAGAGATCGAATAGTTCACGCCCTTGATTTTAAAGGGTGTGGCCAGACACGCAGATACCGTGCTGCCCATGGTCTGGGTGACGCGGTAAGGGCCGACACGGCGCAGGCCGCGATCACGCAGGATGTCCGCCGCCTCGGTTTGGCTGGAGGAGGATGCCCCACCAGAGCCCGCTATGATACCGGTGCGCACATTCGACACTTCAGACTCAGGCAGGCCGGAATCTGCTATTGCTTGTTGCATTGCTATATAAGCGTACGCTGCCGCGTCGCCCATAAATCGCAGTTGTTTTCTATCGATGTGTGCGGCGATATCTATGTCCACAGCGCCAGCTACATGCGAGCGCATGCCCACGTCAATCTGCTCCTGGCGCACGCTAATACCAGAGCGGCCTTCATACAGCGACTGAGTGACTGATTCTGCATCGTTCCCCAGGCAAGAAACAATGCCCAGGCCGGTAATTACGACTCGTTTGCTCATAAGCCTAAAATGACTCCGTGGATGAGAACAGGCCAACGCGCAGGTCTTTCGCGTGGTAGATCTCTTTGCCATCTACAGCGATGTTGCCATCAGCGATTCCCAGAATTAGCTTGCGTTCAATGACCCGCTTCAAGTTTATTGTATACACTACCCTGGAGGCGCTGGGTAACACCTGCCCGCTAAACTTAACCTCGCCACATCCCAGTGCTCTACCGCGTCCTGCATTACCACGCCATCCCAGGAAAAAACCCACCAGCTGCCACATGGCATCCAGTCCCAGGCAGCCGGGCATGACCGGGTCGCCGGGAAAATGACAGGCGAAAAACCACAAGTCAGGATTGATATCCAACTCCGCAACTATCTCGCCCTTGCCGTGGCTGCCACCGTCAGAATTGATGCGGATAATACGATCCAGCATCAACATATTATCAACCGGTAGCTGGGCGTTGCCAGGGCCGAATAACTCGCCGTTGCCGCACGCGATTAATTCGTCCTTGGAGTATGCGTTTTTTCCCGTCATATATTTTCCAGTATTGCCTCAATGTTGATGCTGCCACACAGGATGTGCAATAGAGTGTCTGCCCCGCGCAGTGTGGAGCCTGAGTAAGCGACTCTATTTTAATAGCTGAGACTCACAAGTCCAGCGCTTTGCTGGCCAATAATATGGCCTTGGGCTACCATGTAGCCCGTCGCAGCATCCGCTGCGCGGTAATACTTACTGCAACTACTCACCGCTACCGGCGCTGGTGATAAAGGATTCAGATGATAATCCCCGTACTTCTTTCTGGTGGTGTCGGCAGCAGACTTTGGCCAGTCTCGCGCGAAGCGCATCCCAAGCAGTTTCTGCCACTGGCCGGTGAGCTATCCATGCTACAGGACACCTTGCAGCGCACCTGTGGCTTGGAGGAGGCCGCGCCTTTGGTGGTGTGTAATGAAGAGCACCGCTTTATGGTTGCAGAGCAGCTGCGCCAGGTAAATATTGAGGCAGGCGCTCTTATCCTGGAGCCGCAGGGGCGCAATACGGCTCCGGCGGTAGCGCTGGCGGCATTGCAAGCGGTCGTTGCGGATCCAGACGCTTTACTATTGGTGCTGCCCGCGGACCACTTGATCCAGGATGTGAGTGCTTTCGTCGAAGCGGTGAATAAGGCGGTGCCCCTGGCGCAACAGGGGCGGTTGATGACATTTGGTGTGGTGCCCACCAGTGCGGAAACCGGCTATGGCTATATCAAGTGCGGCTCCGCTTTAGAGGCAGACCTTTACGACCTGGACCGCTTTGTCGAAAAACCCGACACAGCCACGGCGCAGGCTTACCTGGAAAGCGGCAACTACCTGTGGAACAGCGGTATGTTTTTGCTGCGCGCGAGCACTTATCTTGAGCAGCTCGGGAAGCATGCCCCGGAGATTTTGTCCTGCTGTAAGCGGGCTATGGATAATGCCAGCGTGGACATGGATTTTGTGCGTCCGGACGCGCAGGCTTTCGATCAGTGCCCCAATGACAGTATTGATTATGCGGTGATGGAGAAGACAGACCTTGGCGGTGTGGTTTCACTCGAATGCGGCTGGAGTGATGTTGGTGCCTGGTCTGCCTTGTGGGACGTGGCCGAGCGCGACACCAACGGCAATGTTATCAACGGTGATGTCATTGTGGATAATTGCAGCGATAGCTACTTTCGCAGTGAATCACGACTGCTGGCAGCTACCGGTGTGACGAACCTGGTAGTAGTGGAAACCGCTGATGCAATACTGGTGGCTGATCGTAACAATGTGCAGGACGTCAAGCGGATAGTGAACCAGTTGAAGGAGCAGCAGCGTCCAGAGGCATCGTTACATCGCAAGGTTTATCGCCCCTGGGGATCGTATGAATCACTGGTGGTGGCAGATCGTTTTCAGGTAAAACGTATTGTTGTCACTCCGGGTCAGACCCTGTCCCTGCAGATGCACCATCATCGCGCGGAGCACTGGATTGTTGTGCATGGTACCGCCGAGGTGACCTGTGAAGAGAAGGTGTTTATGTTGGGGGAAGACGAGTCGACTTACATTCCGCTGGGACACCGCCACCGTTTGTCCAACCCCGGACGCATTCCTTTGGAATTGATAGAGGTGCAATCCGGAGCCTATTTGGGCGAGGACGATATTGTGCGCTTTGAAGATGTGTACGGCCGCGGCGAGTAGTTAGAAATTTACAGGGAGTTTGGTGTAATGATAAAGAAGTGTCTGTTTCCAGTGGCGGGTTATGGGACCCGTTTCCTGCCCGCTACCAAGAGTATGCCCAAAGAGATGTTGCCGGTGGTGAACAAGCCGTTGGTGCAATACGGGGTTGAGGAGGCGATAGAGGCGGGCATGACCACCTGCGCCATGGTTACCGGCCGTGGCAAGCGGGCAATCGCCGATCACTTTGATATCAGCTATGAGCTGGAACACCAGATTTCCGGCAGCGGCAAGGAAGTCTACCTCAAGAGCATCCGCAGTGTGCTGGACCAGGGTGTCTTCACCATGGTGCGCCAGCGTGAGATGAAGGGACTGGGACATGCGATTCTTACCGGTGAATCGCTGATCGGCAATGAACCTTTTGGTGTCTTGCTGTCGGATGATTTGTGCCTGAACAATGGCCCCGGTGTATTGGCGCAAATGGCGGAACTGTTCAAACAGTTTCGCTGTTCCATCGTTGCTATCCAGGAAGTGCCGGCGGACCAAACGCATAAATACGGCATTATCGCAGGTGAAAGCCTCAAGGACGGCATTTATCGCGTGGACGAGATGGTCGAGAAGCCCGACCCCAAGGATGCGCCGTCAAACCTCGCCATTATCGGCCGCTATATATTGACGCCGGATATCTTCGATATCATTCGCGAGACTGGGCCCGGGGCCAATGGCGAGATTCAGCTCACCGATGCGCTGCAGATTCAGGCCAAACGGGGTTGCGTTATGGCTTACAAATTCCAGGGGCGTCGCTTTGATTGCGGCAGCGTGCCGGGTTTCGTGGAAGCCACTAACTATGTTTATGAAAACTATTACACAGAGAATTAATTGATGTCCTCAGCGCAAGAAATCACCTGCTTCAAAGCCTATGATGTTCGCGGTCGTGTGCCAGACCAGTTGAATGAGGAGATCGCTTACCGTATTGGCCGCGCATTCGCCGCGGTGGTCAAGCCGCGTCAGGTGGTAGTGGGGCACGATATCCGTCTTACCAGTGAAGCGATCAAGGCGGCTGTTACCCGGGGTCTGCTGGAGCAGGGCGTGGACGTGTATGACATTGGCCTGTGTGGTACCGAGGAGATCTATTTCGCCACCTCGCACGCCGGTATGGACGGCGGTATCGCCATCACGGCCAGTCACAACCCCAAAGATTACAACGGTATGAAGTTTGTGCGTGAGGAGTCGCGACCGATCTCCGGCGATACTGGTTTGTTTGATATCAAGGCGCTGGCCGAGCAGAATGATTTCACCGCGGCGGAAAATCCCGGGCAGTTGCACGCACTCGATACCTCCGGCGCCTACGTTGAACACCTGTTGTCCTACGTGGATGTGGCCAGCCTTAAACCTTTGAAAATCGTGGTGGATGCAGGCAATGGGGGTGCCGGGCGGGTGGTCGACTTGCTCGAGACGCACCTGCCTTTTGAATTCATCAAGTTGCATCATGAGGCAGATGGCAATTTCCCCAACGGGGTGCCCAACCCCTTGTTGCCTGAGAATCGCACCGCGGCGATCGCTGCTGTCCGCGAGCACGGCGCTGATCTGGGGCTGGGTTGGGATGGAGACTTCGACCGCTGTTTCTTCTTCGATGAAAATGGCGAATTTATTGAAGGCTATTATGTGGTTGGCCTGCTCGCGGAAGCTTTTCTCAAGGCGCAGGGACCGGCGCGTATCGTGCACGACCCCCGCTTTACCTGGAATACGGTGTCCATGGTCGAGGCACTGGGCGGCGAAGCGGTGCAGAGTAAAACCGGCCACGCCTTTATCAAGGAGCGCATGCGCCTGGAAAACGCCGTCTATGGCGGTGAGATGAGCGCCCATCACTACTTTCGCGATTTCGCTTACTGCGATAGCGGCATGATCCCCTGGTTGCTGGTGACCGGCCTGATCAGCAACCGTGGGCAGTCGTTGTCCGCCATGGTGAAAGAACGCATGGCCGCCTACCCCTGCAGTGGCGAGATCAATCGTACTATCGGGGACCCTGCGGCGGTGCTGTCAAAAGTGGAAGAACTCTATCGTGCGCAATCGCAATCCATAGAGCATACGGATGGTTTGAGTATGGATATGGGGCAGTGGCGCTTCAATTTGCGTATGTCCAATACTGAGCCGGTGGTGCGGCTCAATGTGGAGTCCCGCGGTGACCAGGCTTTGATGGCGGATAAAACCGCTGAGTTGCTGGCGCTGATAGACGGCTGACGTCACGGGGAGGCAGAGCCGGCCAGCATTCCTGGCAGGCAGTGTCCAGTTATTGCTGGGCGTTCTGCCAGGCCCGCATCAGGCGGTCGGTCGCTGGATCCATCGCGCTGTCGTTGCCACTGCCTTCCATGCGCGCCAGAATCTCTGATCCGATTTCCTTGCCCAATTCTACGCCCCATTGATCAAATGGGTTAACACCCCATAACTGGCCGCTACAGAACGTGCGATGTTCATACAGCGCGAGCAGGGCTCCCAGGGTGGCCGGAGTGAGCGAATCCATGGTGATGACACTACTGGGCCGATTGCCCGGCATTGCCAGGTGCGGTGCCAGTTGCGCCGCCTCGGTGGTGCTGAGTCCTCGCTGTAACAGTGCATTATGTGCATCTTCCGGGGAGCGACCCACCATCAGGGCGCGGCTCTGGGCCAGGCAGTTGGCCACCAGCTGGCGGTGTTGTTGTGTCATGCCGGTGTGGGTAGTCAGCGGCAGGATAAAGTCAGCCGGGCACAGCAATCGACCCTGGTGTAACAGCTGGTGAAAGGAATGCTGTCCCATGGTGCCAGCCGAGCCCCACAGTACCGGCGCGGTCGCATAATCCAGCGTCCTGCCGTCGACACTCACCCGTTTGCCGTTGCTCTCCATGGTCAATTGCTGCAGAAAATCAGGCAGACGCTGTAAGGCGTTGTCGTAGGGCAGCACTACGTGGTTACCGGCTCCCCAAAAATTGCCGTACCACACCTCCAGCAAGCTCATCACCAATGGCATATTGGACCCGGGGTCGGCGTTGCCAAAATGTTGGTCCATGGCCTCGGCTCCGGCCAAAAATTGCGCAAAGTTATCCCAGCCAATGGCGATGGCGCAGCTCAGGCCCACCGCTGACCACACCGAGTAGCGTCCCCCCACCCAGTCCCACAATGGCAGGCAATTGTCCGGCGATATGCCAAATGCCGCGGCGGCCTGCAGGTTCGTAGTGATAGCCAGGAAGTGCTTATCCAGGTCTGCCTCGGCTGCGCCTGCAGTGAGCATCCAATCCCTGGCAGCCTGGGCGTTGGTCAGAGTTTCCTGGGTGCGGAAGGATTTCGAGCAAATGATGAATAAGGTCGATGCTGGATTCAGGTCCAGCAAGGTGTCCTGCAGGTCCGCAGGGTCGACATTGGCCACGTAGTGGCAACTGACACTGCCATGAAAGGGTTTCAGTGCCGCGCTTACCAGCCGCGGTCCGAGGTCGGAGCCGCCGATACCGATATTGACGACATCGGTGATAACTGCTCCTGTGTAGCCAAGGCATTGACCCTGGTTCAGGCGTTGTGCGTAATCCTGCATGCGCGACCGCACATTGACCACTTGCTGGAACTTGTCGTCCAGGCCGCTACCGCTTGAGGCCCGCAGCAGAGTATGCAGGGCCGGTCTATCCTCGGTGTTGTTGACGTGCTCGCCGCCCAGCAGGGCGGCGATACACTGCTGTATGCCGGCTTGTTCCGCCAGTCGCAATAACGATGCCAGGGTATCCCGGTCCAGCAGGTGCTTGGAATAATCCAGCTGCAACCCCGCTGCCTGCAGCGTGAAATCGCTGGCTCTAGCGGCGTCGCCGGTAAATAGTTGCGCTATCGATACTGATTGCAGCGTGTCCGCATGGGCGAGAAGTTCGCTATGGGCTGGCAGATCAGGGAGTAGGGGGCGAGATACCATCGTTAGAGCCTGTCGCAGAAAGAATCAGGTAGCGAGTATAGGAAGGGCGGTTTATCAGCGCAATCGTTACTCGTGACCAGAACCGCTACCGCACGAATCAGTGGTCGCGATGGATTGACAGGTGAGTGATTTTTTCCAGGGCGGTGCGGGCGTCACCGCTGGGCAATTGCGCCAGTTGCGCCAGGGCGAGGTCATGATAGTGCCGGGCCTGTGCTTTGGTGTAATCCAGCGCGCCACTGCGACGCACGGCAATGAGAACGTTGTCAATCTGGTCCGAGGTTTTCTCGGTTATGGCGCTACGCACCAGCGCCTGCTCAGCAGCGGTGCCTGCATTCAAGGTTTGGATCAGGGGCAGGGTGGCCTTGCCTTCGGTCAGGTCGTCACCCACGTTCTTGCCCATGCTGGCCGGGTCACCCTCGTAGTCCAGCACGTCATCGATTATTTGAAAGGCAATACCCAGGTTCAACCCGAATTTGGCCATAGCCTGGCGCGTGTTCTCATCCTCACCGGCCAGCGTTGCCGCACCGTAGCAGGCCGCAGCGAACAAGATGGCGGTCTTGCGCGTAATAACGTCCAGGTACTGTGCTTCGGTGGTGGTGGCATCCCCGGCCCGGGTCAGTTGCAGCACTTCGCCCTCGGCGATGGTATTGGTGGTGTCGGCCATGTGCCGCAAAATGGCCATATCGTCCAATTGCACCATAAGCTGAAAAGCCCGGGTATAAAGGAAGTCACCCACCAGTACCGAAGGTGCGTTGCCAAATTCAGCATTGGCCGTGGGGCGGCCCCGGCGCAGGCTGGAGATATCGACCACGTCATCGTGCAGCAGGGTGGCGGTGTGGATAAATTCGATGACCGCCGCAAATTTTATGTGCGCTGCGGTGCACTCGCCCAGAGCGGCGGCGCTCAGCAATACCAGTAGTGGCCGCAGGCGTTTGCCGCCGGCATCGACAATATAGTGCCCCACATTCTCTACCATGGGCACATTGGAGTGGAGCTGCTCCACTATGAGCTGATTGACCCGCTCAAATTCACTGGCGACGGTGGCGCGTATCTGTTGCATAAAATAAGGAGGATTTGAAAGTGCCAGCGCATGCTATGGCGCAGTCACTGGCCTGTCAAGCCGTGCACCACTGCCGGGCACGGCGCATCCTGCGATAGTCGCAAGCCATTGTTTTTATGCAAAAATAAGCCTTGCCCAGCACGACAGATTTGCGTAAAATCGCCGCCCTCTGACCCGTACTGCGCCTATTGGCAGTGCAGGTTGGTGTTAACTAACTGTTAGTGCCGGGCTCTGCCCCCTTGATTTACAAGGGTTTTTTACAGATGCGAGCAGGCTAACTGAACGGAGCAATCTATGTACGCAGTAATCGAAAGCGGTGGTAAGCAACACCGTGTAATTGAGGGCGAGACCCTTAAACTGGAAAAAATTGAAGCTGCCACCGGTGAGACTATCGAATTCGATAAAGTCCTGATGGTTGGCGCTGGTGAAGACGTTAAAATCGGCACGCCAATGGTAGCCGGGAGTAAGGTAACTGCTGAGGTGGTTGCCCAGGGTCGTCACAAGAAGATCAAGATCATTAAATTCAATCGCCGTAAGCACTACCGTAAAGAAACTGGTCATCGCCAGTGGTTTACTGAAGTGAAGATTACTGGTATTTCGGCGTAACTGAGGGCTTAGACAATGGCACATAAGAAAGCTGGTGGTAGTACGCGTAACGGACGTGATTCCGTAAGCAAGCGTCTTGGCGTGAAACGTTTTGGTGGTGAAGCAGTGCAGGCTGGCAATATCATTGTGCGCCAGCGCGGAACTCGCTTCCACGCAGGTGTCAACGTAGGCATTGGCAAGGACCACACCTTGTTCGCTACTGCTGATGGCAATGTTCAGTTCGTGGTTAGAGGCCCGAAGAGCCGCAAGTATGTACAGGTGGTGAGCGCCTGAGTCGCGGCAATAGCCAAACACTAAAAAGCCTCGTCATTTGACGGGGCTTTTTTTTGTATACTGCAACAGGATTCTGAGTTGGGACGTCCATGAAATTTGTAGATGAGGTAAGTGTTAACGTATACGCCGGTAACGGAGGCAACGGTGCCTTGAGTTTTCGGCGTGAGAAATACATAGCCAGAGGCGGCCCGGATGGCGGCGACGGTGGTGATGGTGGCAGCGTGATTATGGAGGCCGATGAGTCTCTGAATACGATGGTGGACTACCGTTTTGTTAAGAATTATCGCGCTGACAACGGCGCATCCGGCGCTAGCCGCAATTGCACCGGTCAAGGTGGTGAAGATCTGGTGTTGCGTGTGCCGGTGGGAACCACGGTAATCGATGAGGATATCGGTGAGGTGTTGGGCGATTTGTCAGTGCCCGGTCAGCGCTTGATCGTGGCCCAGGGTGGTTTTCATGGCTTGGGCAATACCCGCTATAAATCCAGCACCAATCGTGCACCACGCCAGACCTCACCCGGCAGTGAGGGTGAATTTCGCGCGCTCAAGCTGGAGCTTAAAGTGCTGGCTGATGTGGGCCTGTTGGGCCTGCCCAATGCGGGCAAGTCCACCCTGATTCGCGCGGTCTCCTCCGCCAGACCCAAAGTGGCGGATTACCCGTTTACCACGCTGGTGCCCAACCTGGGGGTGGTTAAAGTTGAGGCCCACCGCAGTTTTGTCGTGGCTGATATTCCCGGCCTGATCGAGGGAGCCTCCGAGGGCGCTGGTCTTGGTATCCGCTTTCTCAAACACCTGACACGCAATCGTATTTTATTGCACCTGGTGGATATGGCGCCGTTTGATGAGAGTGATCCTGCTGCAGCGGCCCTGTCTATCGTGCGTGAACTGGAGCGTTTCAGCCCCACGCTGGCGCAGCGTGAGCGCTGGCTGGTACTCAATAAGAGTGACTTGGTAGACGAGGAAACCTTCGCGTCGCGTCGTACGGCAGTGCTGGCAGCGCTGGACTGGAAGGGGCCGGTTTATTCTGTCGCGGCAATCAGCGGCGTCGGCACCGGTGCCCTGTGTGGTGCCCTGATGACGCATCTGGAAGACTGCAAGGCGCAGGAAGCGGCTGATCCGGAGTTGGTGAGGATAGAGAGCGAGTTGCAGACCCGCATGCAGGAAGAGGCGCGTCAGCGTATTGAGGATTTACGCACGCTGCGCCGCCAGGAAGCGGCGGACGCCAAAGAGCAGGGTGACGACGATGACTTTGACGACGACGATTTCGACGTTGATGTTGAATATGCACCCTAGGAAACACAGTGACTGAGCGCATTGAAATAGCGGCATCGCGGCGCTGGGTGGTCAAGGTAGGCAGTGCGCTGCTGACCGACGATGGCCGCGGCCTGGATGAGGGCATGATCCTCACTCTGGTAGAGCAACTGGTGTCGCTGCGCGAACAGGGCTGTGAGGTAGTACTGGTGTCCAGTGGTGCTGTGGCGGCGGGTATTGTTCGTCTGGGCTGGAGCGTCCGCCCGCACCTGCTGCACGAGCTGCAGGCTGCGGCAGCAGTGGGGCAATCGGTACTGGTACAAAACTATGAAACCGCGTTTAAACGCCACGGTATTGTCGCTGCCCAGGTGCTGCTGGGTCATGATGACATCATCGCGCGGGATCGCTACCTCAACGCCCGTGGCACGCTCAATACCCTGCTGCGACTAGGCGTAGTCCCGGTGATTAATGAAAATGATACGGTGGTCACCGAGGAAATTCGTTTTGGTGACAACGATACCCTGGCGGCGCTGGTTGCTAACCTGATCGACGCCGATGCATTGCTGTTGCTTACTGATCAGCTGGGCTTGTATCAGCAAGATCCCCGCCAGAACCCCGCTGCCGAACTGGTGCGTTTGTGTGATGTGCATGATCCTGGCCTGGATGCTATGGCCGGGGAGGGTGGTGTGCTGGGTCGTGGCGGCATGGTGACCAAGCTGCGTGCCGCTCGTCTGGCGGCCCGTTCTGGCACAGAGACAATTATCGCCTCGGGGCGAATAGAGAGCATTATCGCCAGTGTCGCGGCGGGAGACAACGTAGGCACCTGGCTGCGCACGGGTAAACAGCCTGAAAATGCCCGTAAGCAGTGGTTGGCCAGCATGGTGCAGGTGCAGGGCAGTGTAGAGCTGGATCAGGGTGCAGTGCGGGTGTTACGACAGTCCGGGCGCAGCTTGTTGGCGGTGGGGGTGCGCGGTGTACACGGCACTTTTACCCGCGGTGAACTGGTGTCCTGTCGTGATCCAGAAGGGCGGGAGGTCGCCCGTGGTCTGGTCAATTACAGCGCTGAGGACACCCGGCGTATTATGGGTTCCCCCTCACAGGAAATAGAGGCCATTCTTGGGTATCAGCTGGACGAGGAACTCATCCATCGGGATAACCTGGTGCTGGTCTGAGCCATTGCTGCCAGCGGCGTTGTTGTTAGCTGAGCCAGCGCCCCAGTGGTGTTTTCACCCACAGGAAATGCATTAATTTTTGCATTCCCTCGGCGCTTTCTACGCTGTAGGGGTAGGCGTTCTGCATCTTGCCGCCAAAGCGATCAATAACAACCGGCATTTCATGGCAGTAACCGCGCATCCCTTTTTTACCGTTCACCTGACCCAACCCTGAATTTTTCTTGCCGCCAAAGGGCGCTGCGGGGATGCCATAACTCACCGCCATGTCGTTTACGCTGCACGAGCCAGTGTCCAGCGAAGCTGCCAGGCGGTAGCCTTTGTCCTTGTCTTTGGTCCACACGTTGCCATTCAGGCCGAACTCGGAGTCGTTGGCCAGGGCCATAGCCTCAGACTCGCTGGCTACTTTCTGGATGCACAGGATGGGGCCAAATGTTTCCAGCAGCATGATGTCCATGTCGTTACTGACATCGGTAATGACGGTGGGCTCATAGTACAGCCCGGCCAGCTCCGGATTGCGTCTGCCACCCATTCGAATATTAGCGCCCTTGGCCCGTGCATCCTCCACATGGGCTTCTATTATCGCCATCTGGCGATCCCAGAATACGGCACCCACGTCCTCCTGCCAGCCGTGTTCCTGGCCCTGGCGCAGGTGTTTGCCTTTTTCCAATACCAGGCGCAGGAACTCGTCATACACTTCCGCCACCACGTAAATACGTTCCGTTCCGCAGCAATAATGGCCGGTGTTCATACACGAGCCCAGCCAGGCGCCATCTGCGGCCCTGTCGATATCGGCATCCGCGCACACGATCATGGCATCGTTGCCACCCAGTTCCAGGGTGCAGGGGATAAGCTGGCTGGCACAGGCTTCAGCGACCTTGCGGCCGGTGGCGACACTGCCAGTGAATGACACTTTGTCCACCCCACCGCGCACGATGGCGGCTCCGGTCTCCCCGTCTCCGAGCAATACCTGTAACACGCCGCTGGGCAGGCCCGCCTCATGCAATAGGGTCTCTGCCAACTTGGCTGAAAAGGGCGTCACTTCCGAACCTTTTGCCACCACGGTATTACCGGCGAGGATGGCCTGCACCGCCTGGTTCATGACCAGTACAAAAGGTCCGTTCCACGGCGTGATCAAGCCGACGACGCCCAGTGGCTTATAGAGGATGCGCAACTGTTTCATGATGCCCAGGATGCCGTGCACGCTGCGTTTGCGAGGTTTGAGGAATTTCTCTGCATTTTTGGCGTAGTAGCATAATGAGTCTGCCACTGAGAAGACTTCCATGCTCATGGCGTCGGTTTTGGCTTTACCGGTCTCGGCGACTACCGTGGCGATAATTTCGTCCTGTCTTGCCAGCACGATTTGCAGGGCGCGTTCTATGATGGCTGCGCGCGCTTTTATACTGGTGGCCGCCCAGGCAGGCTGTGCTGCCCTGGCTTTGGCAATGGCAGCTGCCACGTCTTCGCTATTGGCGCAGATTATCTCACCGGTCGGCTCCAGATTTACCGGGCTGCGCAACTGCAGATGCCGGCGGGAGTCATTGGATGCTATGGGCTCGTAGATGGACATGACCGTCTCCTCATATTGAGACGATAAACTAATAGTCATTAGTTTGGCTGTCAATGTCTTTTCTGTGCGCCCCGGGTGACCAAAGCAATCACCTGTGGGGCTGGGCATACGCTGTGGTATGCGCTAACTTCAGCGCTGGTTTTGATCCCGGGAGGGTAGTCCATGTCAGAAGCGGTGCTGTTGGTGGGTGTGCTGATCGCGGCAATGTCGCTGTTTTTGCTGCTGCGTCCACAATCAGTACCGGGATTACTGGATCGTGTTTTCGGCACCCGCTGGTTATATGCGGCTGCCCTGTTGCGACTATTACTGGGTGCGCTGTTGATCGGCTCGGCCGCTACTGTTGCCTATCCCCGTGCCGTGGCACTGTTTGGTTGGTTGTTCGCGCTGGGCGCACTGACCCTGATTGTGGTGTCGGCACCGGTTGTGCGTCGTTTCACCGCGTGGTTCGGCCAACTTTCCAGCACCTGGCTCAGGCTGTGGTTGTCAGCCGCCCTGGCGCTGGGCCTGTTTTTTGTCTATGCCGCACTCATATAACGCCAGCGCCAGAGTGACGCTGGCAATTACAAGTATCAATGAATGTGGGATAATCGCGCGCTTGCCTGTTACTCACTGACCATAAGAAGATCCCATGACGGCGTCACCCACGCTACTGCTTTTGTCCTATTGCATTGCCATTGCCGGCTTCTCTTTGGTCGGTGGACTGTTGCCCAATTGGGTGAAGATGACGCATACCCGCACCCAGGTGGTGATGAGTTTTGTTTCTGGCCTGATGCTGGGTGTCGCCTTCTATCACCTGCTGCCCCACAGCGTGGCGCTGGTGGGTGGCGAACATGGTGCAGATACCAGCGTTTGGTGGCTGATGATTGGTCTTATCACCATGCTGTTACTGCTGCGCTTATTTCATTTCCACCAGCACGATTTTAGTAGTGAAGAGGGCCACCACCACGACCACGACCATCAGGCCCCGGAGTCGCCGGCTCATCGCCTGAGTTGGGTTGGTCTTGCGCTGGGTCTTGCGTTGCACACGCTGATAGACGGCGTGGCCCTGGGCGCGGTTATGCAGGGTCAGAGTGGGGGGGGTGCAACGGCAGGTTTGCTGGGCATTGGTGTGTTCCTGGCCATCCTGCTACACAAGCCACTGGATGCCATGTCGATTACGACGGTGATGGAAGCTGGCGGTTGGAGTCGGAGTGCGCGGGCCACCGCCAACGTGTTGTTTGCCCTGATGTGTCCACTGGGGGCGCTGCTGTTCTTCTTTGGGGTCGATTTGCTGGCGAGCTCGCAGAATTACGTAGTGGCCATTGCATTGGCGTTTTCGGCGGGCGCTTTTATCTGTATTGCCCTCAGCGACCTGTTACCCGAAGTGCATTTCCACAGCCACGACAGGGCCAAGCTAAC
>JBALVO010000034.1:0-32626 GCA_036961445.1 Halioglobus sp. | reverse complement strand
TGCATCATCTCAGCCGCCAGCTTGTTGAGCGCGCTGAAATCAGTTTTTCCGCTGCCTAGTTTGGGTACTTCCTGCACACAGATTACCCGGCTTGGCACCATCATCGGAGCGACGCCTGCGGCAATCATCTTATTGCGCAGTTCGCTCTCCAGATTGTCGCTAGTGACCAGCATAACGATTTTCTCGCCCTTCTTTTCATCTGCTACTGCCGCTGCAGCAAGGTCCGCCTCCGAGTCCTCTTCTAGCACACTGCGGGCCGCTTCCTCTACTGCGCCCAGGCTCACCATTTCGCCGCCAATCTTGGCGAAACGCGAATAGCGATCAACGATCATCAAAAAACCCTCTGGAGAGATGTGACCCTTGTCACCCGTCACATACCAGCGCATGCCATCCTGCTCGAATATCACTTCGCGGGTTTTCGCTTCATCATTAAGGTAGCCCAGCATTACCTGGTTACCGGATATCAGGATCATGCCATCTTCACCCAGCGGCAGTTCTCGCCGGGTGTTGGGGTCGACGACTTTAAAACTGGTGCCCGGCAACGGCATGCCTACGCTGCCCTTAAGACCGCCCACCTGGATTTTCCAATCGCTGGTGTCGACAGCATCCGGAACGTTGACACTGGCAACCGGGGTAGTCTCTGTGGCGCCGTAGCCCTCAAGGATAAATTTGTTGAACTTGAGCTGGAAATCCTGGCGCACTTTCTCCGGCAATTTTTCAGCACCGGCCACCACAAAACGTAATGAATCCAGCATTACCGGCGCTACTTTGCGGTTGCGGGCATACAGACTGAGAAACGTCGCTGTACCAAACAGTATAGTGGCGCGGTACTTGGCCACGGTCTGGGCAATACCGAGCACATCGGTAGGGTCCGGGTGACAGGCTACCGGCACTCCTTCTATCAACGGCATAATCAGGGTGACCGTGAGTCCAAAGGCGTGAAATGGCGGCAATGAGGCCATTACCACATCGTCGACCCGGGTGTTGAGCACGTCAGAAATTTGCTTGCAGTTGGATTGAATATTTCGATGCGAGAGCACCACGCCCTTGGGTTTGCCCTCGCTGCCACTGGAAAAAAGAATGGCGGCTGGGTCTTCCAGCGTTCCGGGCACGCCCTTTAGTGAGTAAATCAGGCCGGCTGGCAACAACTGTACTTGCAGCAGAGACAGGATGAGGCGCCATTGTGGAATGGCCTCCTTGATGTCCTCCATGTAAATGATTTCGGTGCCGGCCAGCATGGCGTGAAAATCAACGCCGCGGGCATCCAGGCGCGCTTCGAATTGCCGCGAGGTAAATACCTGCTTAATGCCGGCCTCGACAATTCCGGCATTGACCGAAGCCGCTGATGCACTGAAATTGAGATTAACGGCCGCACGCCCCATCAGCATCACTGCCATGTTGGCGATCGAAGCCGCATTGGTCGCCGGCAGCAACAAGCCAACGTTTTCGGCCTGAGGGTCCAGGTTCATAGCGCCGGAAAAAGCCAGTGTGGCGGCCGCAAAACGGCGTCGCGTCAGTTTTACTTCAGATGCGTCCACGATGCAAATGTCGCCGGGATTGCTCTTTACCCTCTTCAGCCAGGCCAGCGGCAGTGGGTCGAGTGTCTTGGTATAGGACTCCCAGGCGGTGATGGAAAGATCGAAGACTTTCTGTTTCAGGTAGCCTGCTCGCGTGTCCAATGGCAGGGGTTTGCCGAACGCGACGATCAGGTCCCGCCGCAAGCTAGGGGCGCGCGAATCCCGCAGGCCCTCATCGGAGCGGGAAAAGCGGGTGCCCCACAAGCCCCTAAGATAGAAGGGTATGATGACGCCGTCTTCCACCGCTTTCACCGCATTTTCAAAGTCGTCGAGAAACTCTCCAAGCTGACCATTGCCGCTGATCCCCCGCTCCGGGAACATGCAAACCACCTGCCCCTGTTGTAATAGCTCGGTGACCCTGTCATTGCAGCTTTCGCCCTGGGATGAGATCGCCGCAGTACCCGTCAGGCGGAAGAATAACTTCATAAACCAATTGTTGGCGACATCTCGCTGCAACACGAAGCGCACCTGGCGAGGGCACGCAACTTGCACCAGCGTCCAGTCTACCCACGAGGTGTGATTGCCAAGCAACAGCACTGCACCGGAGCTAGGCAGGTTTTCAAAGCCGAGTACCTCTAGTCGAAAGCGACGCTTGAGAATGGCCCCGGCGATGGTGCGCGTCAGAGAGTGAGGCAACTCTCGCACACAGTAGCCGGCACCAACTGCTGCCACCAGTGCCAGGGCGTAGAAGAAGTTGGCGGCATCCACGCCTTGCCTATTGGCAGTCACGCCCAGGCCCAGGCCGACCAACATACCAATGGCCTGGAACCAGTTGCGCCCCGCGGAAATCGTGCCCAGTTGTCCCGGTGGTGCGTGGAACTGGATCAACGTGTTGAGTGGCACCACGAACAGGCCGCCAAGAAAGCTGGTGGCCACCAATGCCGCCGCCAGGCTTGGCACACTTTCCAGTGACGGGGCCAAGGCCAGTAGTATGGCGATCCCCAGGGCGCTGATTGGTATCAGACCGATCTCAAGGTGGTTGCGGGAAATACGTCCCGCCAGCAACGCGCCTGAAGCCAGTCCCAGGCAGGTATAAACCAGAACACCGGGGCCGTTCATGCCGGTAGCGCTTATCGGCAACTGCCGGACCAGGGCGGGCATGGCTATCAACATGATTTGAGCAATGGTCCAGAACGTCGCGAGTCCAACGACAGCCGAGCGGATCGAACGCTGCTGGCGCAGGAGCTGCAAGTTCCGCCGGAGGTAGTGCAATTTCAGGTACTGCCGCACATCGAAACGCGTATCGCTGGCGGCTTCGTTGTGTTCCACCAGGCGAAAACTGAGTAGCCAGGCCGCACCGTACAGCGCCACCAGAATCCAGCCTGCTGGCGCAACAGCAAGCAGCACCTGGTCGCTGTTCAGGTCAGATGTTCCACTTAACCAGGCGCTACAAACTGTGGACAGGAGCAGTGCACCTGCCAGCAAACCAATAACACTGGCGGCCTGGATAACACTATTGGCGCGCGACAGGCCTGCGTTATCCACCAGTTCGCGAATATGGCTGTACTTTGCCGGCGAGAAGAAAACATTCTGTACAGACAGCAACAAGGTCAGGGCGAATGCGCCCCAGAACCAACCGAGGTAATAGCTGCCCGCGATTAGGACGCTGGCAATCAAACCTGCCAGGCTTGCCCATCGCATAACAAGGGATTTCGGCAAGCGATCGGTGAAGTAGCCCGCCGGGGAGAACATCAGCACCATTGGCAAGATCACCAGGGCGTTGGCGAGCGCCGTCAGCACCAGCGGGTGTTGGCCGCTGTAGCCTCGGGAAATAGCGGTGTAAATGACTGTCGAATGGCCCAACGCTACCGCGGCCTGCAGCAAGACAATGGTGGTAAAAGGCATGAAACCGCGAATTTTAGTCACCGGCGTCATGTAAGTCTCCTGTAGTCCATGTGCAATCCAAACGCCCGCTCAAAGTATAGGTCAAATAAATAGGGGGGCAGCAGCAGAGTCTCTCTACCGACTTGGCTGCTGAACCGGAAAAGTTCGCAATCTCGTCATTTGTTGCCCGACGCCATGATTACATGAGCAGCATAGGTTGACTACTACAGATCGTGCACGTCATCGCCCGAATATGTGACTTGCACCACGTTCTTGTGGCGTGGCGCATATGGTCATGCCTTTGGCACCTTCGGCCATCCTATTCCAACCCGCTTTCATCGAGTATGTACGTGAGACAAGCCTCAACGGAGTACGAGATGAGTAGCCTCAGGACCAAGATTGTTTGTTGTCATGAAGCCAATACCAAAGCACGAACAGAAAGACACAGGCAGTGCGCTGCCGAGCACCGCGCCAGGCTTCAGCTCGTTTGGAAAGAAAGAGTCCTGGCAGCAAGGGAACTCAAATGATGAATCTGACAATTCCTGCACACAATGCTGAGCGCGTCATGTCTGCCATCCAGCGCAGGCGGCAACTGCTGTCCATGTACACCAGGGAGATGCCTGACAACTATGAGGAAGAGCTCGTTGACATGGACCGCATTATCGCCGCCGCGGTCTCCGTCGCTGTTATGCGCTCAATGAAAGATGGAGAGAAGTACGCCGCGTGACAGCTACTGTCTTTTTGCAAGTTTGTCGCAGGTAACGGGAATGCGTTTGCGTAGTTTGTGATTAGGCTATAGCCTGATATTTCGGGGTGGCTTTAACCATCTCAACCAGCAATAACCCCGTGGCAGGGCCGCGCCTGGTTTATCTCTTAACTGCACAGGTGGCTAATAAGAATACTGTCTTAAGCTGAACAGAATTAGAGAGCCGAAACGAATGACCACCATCAGACAGATTATATACATTAGCAAAGCAGCCGACGGATTCTCTGTTTCTGAACTGCGGGACCTTGCCGCTGCCGCCGCTCGAAACAACAAACTACAGGGCATCACCGGCGCATTGTTGTTTATAGACAACTGTTTCATTCAGGTCATCGAGGGAGATGAGCACTCAATATCCGACTTGCTTGCCAAGCTCGAGGTGGACCCACGGCATCATGACATCAGAATAATTTCTGACCACCTGGAAGAGAGCCGCTATTTTTCTGATTGGTCCATGGGACTTATAAGTACACCCGATGAGGAAAGACCGAAGGTTACAAGGGAACTGCGCTCTGCATCCGAAATCACCAAGGGTGAGAAAGCACACGATACCATCATGCCTATGCCCCACACCGTAGCTATGATGCAACGTTTGTACGAGACTGATGCCATCCTGCAACACGCCAGGAGCTGAAAGGCCACTTACAAACAGGGCTCTGACCAGACGCCGATAAAAGCGACGACTACCGGCACTTTGTTTGAGCTACCGATGACCTATTTTTCAAAACGTCGGTCACTAACCTCGAAGATAAAAGCTTCTTTGCTCACGATTCCGCCTTTTAGGTTCAGTATCCTGTATATACTTACCGGCTTTTTGACAGCTCATACTGCACCCAAAGATGATGTGCCTTACCCGGCGCGATAGTGACGACATCATCTGCTGCGTTACAGCTCTCAACGCACAGCATCTTTGTGTAGCCATCTTCGCCCAGGTCGCCCATCTTCGCGGCAGTTTCCTGCCAGGGGTTCCAGACGACCGTAGAACGGCTGCCGCGTTTGTTGATGATGATAGTGCGTTTGAGCGATTTATCGTCGATCGCACATTCTCCTACGGAGTCGATATATATCCTGTCGACTTCACCTTCGATGCTGATTGGGCCGACCTGATGTTTCTTGGCAAAACCTTCGAGTTTGTCGAGGTAGCTACTATCTTCCAGTCCATGCAGCAATACCTTATCGATATCACCGACATTAAAATAGGTATGCAGTGCCTGGCCGATGATAATGGGGGCTGAGCCGTTGTTGCGCGTGACCAGTTCCATCTCCAGCTTTTTGCCGATAGTTACCAGGTACTGCACGGTCGTGTCTGCTGGCCACATATGTTCGTTTTCTGGCTGTGGCGTGGTGGTGAAGGTGATGCGCGTGCTGCCCCCTTCCAGCTCCTCAGTACACAGGATCTCCCACATCGCCGTTCTGGCGAGACCATGTGCAGGAAGACTTGAGTCGGACTCGTGTGCGCCAAACCATGGCCAGCAGATAGGAATACCGCCACGCACGGCTTTGCCGGGGGCAAAGCTGGCACCTTCTGATACCCAGATGATGTCTTCCTGACTTTCTGGAGTCCAGCTGAGCACATGTGCGCCCTGCAAACTAATTATCGCCGTCGCAAACTTGTTCTTGATGTCAATGACCGGCATGCCACCGTTGCCTTTTACCAGGCAGAGATGGCCATTGCCATTGCTTAAAGAAAATTTTTCGTTGAGTAGCTTCATGTTGTCTCTATAGTTACTTTCCAGTTTTATGCGCTGTAATCGTTGTACCTTCTTACCCACCCTGCACTTCTTTGCGCTCTTGCATGCCTAATAAAGCCAGTCAGGCATATCTCGTTTACCAATGCGTGGAATCCTTTGCAAATTAATTCAACGCAAATGCAGAGAGGCAAGCGCAAATCCCATTGACGCTAAAGTGATGCCCTGGGCATAGGCAAGGCCAGGATTAAGAACCAAATTGAAAGCCATTGCAGTCAGCCACATGAAGATCGCCCACAGTAATGGATTGAGGTGCCCATGAATCTGAGTAAACCGAATATTTGCTGCCCATAACTGCGACCAGACCTTGAGGTGCATATACAGATATAAGAAAGCGCCTACGGCACCATATTTGTATAAAGTCCCTACCAGGCCTATATCATCCGGATAAAAGTACGGTGCAACAATATCCTGATAGCTTATTCCGTAAGCGTTGTCCTCACCCGCCCCGAAAAAGAAATGCCCGGGGATTTGCTCAAAAGCCAATTCAAATGCCTTTTTACGTAAGCTACCTCCATCAGAGCCGAGAAAGACATCCAACATCAACTCAAAACCTACCGGTATACACAGGATGATAAGTGGCGAGAGAACGACGACGAGTGGAATCCTGTTTCTCGAGGCAAAAACAATCGGGTAAAGGCACATGGCCAAAGCCATGGTGGCCAATGTAGAGCGAAACATCACTATTGACCATATGTAAACGGCAATACTGACGACTGACAGAGATACTATCCATGACAGGATGCTGCGTGACTGGCCCACGCCAATTAAAGCAGCCATTAGGCCTACCATGATTGCAAAGAGCGGCGGTTTCAGTCGGAAACCGCGCCAGTCGTCGTAAGTCACCAGATTGCTGAGTGTATGGTCGGTTGAAAAAAATAGTGACTTGAGATCGAGCGTGAAGTAAAAAACCAGATAATTTAGCATCAGAGCAATGAGTGCAAACCGCACCGTTCGCTCTACGACAACAATGGGCAATCCCGTCCTGCACAAGAGGTAGACACCGGGACCCATAAACGCAAGCATGAACTCGCGAGCCGAAAAAAAACTGTATAAAGGATTGCCCCCATAATTTACATAGAAGGCCAGCGAGCTGATGATCATAATACCAAAGACCAGGTAGATCGGTTTGAAAACCCAAGCTTTCAAGGTACCCATATCTAGCTGAAAAAAACCTCGCCATGTACCCAGGACCATGAGGGCTAGAGAACTAAAAATGCCCAGCTCTTGCAATCGATTTGCCATGTAGTAGCGCCCGCCCTGGCAGCCGGCAAATATGGCAAGAAAAAGAAAAACGCAAATCACTGACTGAAGGTTCAGGGGGCGGAAACCAGCGCGCGAATTAACACCAATTGTTAATACTGAATCCATTAAGGCAGCCCTACTGGCGGAAACTGGTGGCACCAAGCAGAACAGACAGAACCACAAGGGCGTTTCTGAACTGCCCACGCATAACTCGCTTTCCTACTTCGATGTAGCTATGCAGGTAACACGAAAGCAGGTTACCCCGGTGGTACTTGCGCATAAAGAGGTGCTTGCTCCTGAAGATATGAAAGTCTGCCAACAATGAGGGTGTTGCCTGCCGCCAACTAGGAGAACCAATGGAGCCACCCTCTCGGTGATAAATGTGTGCATCGGCAGCGATGCATGGCCGAGAAGCCACTCCCGCACGAGTGAACCAGTCAATTTCCTCGTAATAGAGGAAGTAATCCTCATTCAGCAAACCGACGCTTTGCAGAAGACATCGAGGTATCAACATAGAGCAGCCGCTCACGTAATCAATTTTCTCCTCAATGAGATTACAGTCGTTTAGCTCATTTTCCGGTCTAAAGCGACCTTCTGATTCCGATGCGACGCCGGTTCGCCTATTAAAGCAGTTGCCCCCGATCGCCTGAATAGTTTCAGGATTATCAAAAAAATGAATAACAGTGCCGCAAACTTTAGGCGTAGATTCCCGCTGCAGTCGACGCTGCATATTCGACAAACAACAGGGGTCGACCAGCGTGTCGTTGTTCAGTATCCATACATGAGACATATCAGGCTGGTTAAGTGCATAACGAAGACCGACATTATTGCCTGCGGCAAACCCGCCATTCTCCTCGTTGTCTATCAATACCAGGGGTGCGCCTTCGTCTGTGATGGATCCCGCATTGATAGCAGTAGCAGAGAGACTAATGTACTCAACCGGGCGAACTAACCCGCCAACAAGTGTCCTTAGACGCGAGTCCTGCGGTATGTCTGCAGATATCTCTCCTCGGGCCCAGGCAGCGATTTTAAACAGACTTCCATCAGATGAGTTGTTGTCACAGACGACGACACGAAAAGGTGAATCTCGAGACTGAAAGATCGACTCAAGACAGGCGATGGTGTCTTGCCACCCGTTCCAGTTAAGAAGAATGATATATGTACAGGTGTCAGCCATTTTTCGACTCCATTAAAATGTATTGAATCTGAGTTTTGCCGTTGGATTTTCCAGATGAACAGCGGCATCGAGCAGTTCCCAGCATCTGATGCGAGCGATTTTCCGAGTCACTAATCACGCCAGAAGCCTTATCAAGAGATCGCCAGGTTCTGTCGTAGCTGAACCATCAATGCATTTACATCATCCTGATTGAGACCGATATTGGACTGCATCAATACCGCCTGAGGCGCGTTGCTATGGTTAAATTGCGTCAGAAACTTCTCGGTCTCATCTTCAAACCAAAGACAGTGGCATAAGTCATCCGAAGCTTGAAAATGTCCGGACTGCTCAATACCTAAAACATGCTCCACGAACACACCGTAAAGCGTATATTCCGATACCGTCGTCCTTCTACCAACAGCCTCGTACCAGGGCCGCTCCCGGCAATCTTCTATATAGCGTTTGAGCTGAACGAGGTTACTGCGCCTCCATGTAGCCAGTGGCCCAATATAGTCACTGCCAAAATACTGGGGACTGAAACCCAGTAGTTCGGCTGTCGCATGATGCCATTTCAAGTGCACGCCATCATTCTTATGCAGCGGTTTCCGAAGCAGGCGCAGCGCACCTTCACGAACAAAGCGATCATGCTGTAGTGGTCTTATAAACTCTATATCGGAATCGACAAAGATAATGTTTTCACAATCGGTAACAGCATCTGCACACAACTTCGTTACTTGTTGCATCATCCAACCCCGAATCGGCCACATACCGTTATCGAGCCACCACTTCTTGAACAGTGGCAAATGAATAAACCTGGCTGGTAATACATCCTCTGTACTAATAATGCTTCGGTTTGTAGATTCAAGTTGCGCGAACATTTGCCTATCGCGATCAGGTACGACAATAAATTGTGATACTTCAGAACTGATAAATTCATCCATGCTCGCACACAGCCGAGCACAGCGTTCAAAGTCGGGGCGGTAAGAACAGATAACCAAAGCGAGTTTTTCATTTACATTCATTGCGCTCATAATGGCTCTCCTACAGGGTTATAGTGACGGCTGTACAACACGTCAAAAAATGGATTAGATTCAGCTGGTAGCGCCGCTCGACAGATCATAGCTTTGGCAACCTCGCTCTGCCCGCCAGTTCCTGGTGTTGCGTTCTATATTGGATAATTTTTTGCAACATACCGGCCAGAAGTACGCCGGCCAAGACGCCAAAAACAGTCAGCAGGCTGCCTGCTACCGTTCCGATTACGATTCTTTTCTTCCGCGACATGGTGACACTGCGATAGGGTATGGCTGCCGGATCGATGATTTCCAGTGCGTACTCATCCCGTGCGTTTGCCAGCATCGCGATAGCTGTCTGTGCTTCAATGAGACGGTAGATCGACTTCTGCATTTCCAGTAAGTCGGAGCGGCGCAGTTCCTTTTGCAGGTATTCCTGCTTACGCTGCGTGTCGTTTATCGTTCGCTCACGTATAAATTCGTTGAAACTCTCAACATACTGATTCGCCCAATCTCGCGCTACGGTTGACTCTGGCCATTGCATACCGATGCTAATGATGTCCGTTTCCTCGTTGAGAATGATGCTGCGAACCTCGTCGCGGAACCGGGTAAAAATCTCTCCGCGGTCTGGCGTAAAACCGTCCTCCCAGCGTTGCTCTTCCTGGTTCCACTGCTGCGGATAAAAGTGCCGGTAGACATTGTGCTCATCGAGAAATCGCATGGTGAAGTCTCGCGACCCCAAGCGTGCGCGCATCACATCGTTGTAGTTGTCATGCGTGGTGCCCATTACAAAGCCGTGTTCGACCAGAGTCAGCACTTCCGAGGCGCGCCTGTCATCCGGGGATACTCCACCGGGGTCCTCGATATCAACCACGCTAACCTTGATCACGGACTGGAACATATAGGGTTTGGAATAGGCCGCAAAGCCCGACAGTACGGCAGATAACAGAGCGGCAATGATGAGTATCCAGCGAGCATCAATTAGCGCATTGATGTAGGGCATAAGATCCAACTCCATCACAGCGGTAGACTCATCGGCCGTGGTCTCTATCGTCTTCATTTGCTGTCTCCGGGTTTATATGGCGAGCCTGGCGGGGGTTGCGTCAGTGGCGAGGCTAATTCTTATTGCCTGCCTAACTGGCGCGCGTCCCTATGCACTGTAATCAAGGTTGTCTTCTATACAGAGCAACCGTCATGCCAATTTCTATGAACAGGAATTATCGTTATAATTCAGTGAGATAGGAGTAATTAGATCGATTGAGCTGAGACAGGAATTGCAAAAAGATTCGCAATATGCGAAATCGAGACATCGCAGTTTGCGAGTGACGCGTCAACTTTACACTGGTTTACAGGATAACCGAGAGATCGTCGGGCTCTTACCAGGTACAGTGAATTTTTTCCTTATGAACCGATTCACTGGTTTCTCAAAATAGGTATAGGAAAGCCAGGCGAGGGCGGTAATTACGACAAAGGATGTCAAGAATTGCAGGGACTGCGGTACATTCATGCTGTGGACGATTTTCAGGATAGGGTAATGAATAAGGTAAAAGCCGAATGATATTTCACCCAGGAAAACAAAGGGCCGTGTATTCAGGAAGTTGAACGACTTTACGTTCAGCATGGCACAGAAAAAAATACTGTAGACAACCAGCCAATTAACGGGATCTGCCCATGTCCTTACAAAGAAGTCATCTGCTAATACCCAACCGGTGTCAGCTCGGATAGCAGGAAGAGTCAGGACCAGGGCAATCAGACTGGGTATTGCACAGTACGCAGCTATAGATTTCCAGAAGCGACTCGCGGAAATACGCGAGTAGTTAATGGCGGTTGCTATGCCAACGAAAAAAGGCAAAGAATAGCTCGAAAAAATAGCCGGAACATAGCCTAATTTCAGGAAAAAAATGATGCCAGGCACCATAGTTAGCACAATAAAAACGCCGAGTAGCGGTAAACCCGTGTTGCGCGTATGCAAAAACCAGAAAATAACAAAAACGAAGTAAAACTGCACCTCCACCGGGATAGTCCAAAACTCGAATGGAGCGTCTATAAAAAACAAGGCACGAAAAACAATATTCGGGTCTGTAATGTAATAATGAAAGGCCGGATATACTGTCGTTGAAATCAGTGTAGAAAGAAGAATAAGACCTATGTAGAGAGGGAATATTCTGCCTATTCTGGAGACTAAGTACAGCCTTATACTATCAGCGGTAAATTCTTTGTGCAGATAGAGATGCCCCATTAGAAAACCGCTTAGTATAAAAAATAGCATTACCCCAATCTGGCCAAAGCCGTTACCGAGGGCGGCTGGCAGCATCTGCCAATTCGAACAGTGCGAAACAAAAACAATAAATGCTGCCGCCCCCCTCAGGCCCGTTAGGGCATTAATATATCCCATCACATGTATTCCTTATACGGGGCCGGTCTATCGAAAAGCGGAGTTTTAGCTGTATTCATCCTATAGTTCAGCCGCCCGGTTATGTCATCGAAAGCTTGCGTAGGTAATCAAGATCCGCATAGCTTATGGTCAATGCAGAACAGATTCTTTCGCGAGAAACGCCGAGTTTGCACATAGTTTTGAACAATCCAAAATCCAGATACGCAAGCGTAATGGGGTCGATGCTGTGGCCTAATATTCTTCCGTCTTCGCAGCTTTCTAGCTGCAGATTTGCGGCTGTCGCTTGACGGGCTGTTGGTGTGGTCATAGAAGTTTGCATTTTCTCTTTCCTTTTCCAGGTTAAGTTATAGCGTTTTGCGGGCTACCACGCCCATACATCAGCAGTGGGTATATCTACGATATATTCAGAAAGGTAGGTCTCGTACCAGTTGGCATTAGTGGCACCCTTGGATTGCACGAAGGGATCAAAATTTTGATACGGAATTCCCACGTCGTATGCCGCAATCGCCGGCTTCCAGGTGGACGTTAAAAGCATTCCGAAGGGATAGCCGTTCTCGTCTTGATAGCTGGGATCGACTTCGAGCAGGCGTATCAGCCTATCAGTATCCAGCACATGAACATAAGGGTCGAAGGGGGCAGACATGATAGAAGACATCGGGGCTGGCGCTGCCAGGTCCAGTCTGAATTCGCTTTTCGGTCCGTCGAAATACCGCAAGTTCCAGTTGCCGGGAATTGAAGCGGTGTTGACGAACAGCGAACCCGCAGGGTCGCGATAGAGCTTGAGCGTATCCTCAAAGACGATCAGGTCCAGATTGCCACTTATATCGGCTTGAGCAGTGGAGCTGCAGTCCTGACTGAGGGTGGTGGTAAAACCTCTGCTAATGTAGTCCGGTGGGAAATGTGTAGTGCAGCTAAGGGTGCCGCTTGTGTTTCCAGGCAGATCAATGCCCAGGTGCCAGTCGTGACTGTAGGCGGAACCGCGGGTAATCAGGTAGGCCAACCCCTGGATGGCGACGACATCCCCGTCCACATTCAAGCCGTATTTTACCTGGTAGGCTACCGTCAGGTCGTTGAAATCGTAGTCGCCCTTTGCAGGATAAAGATCCTCATACCCCACCAGGTAAAAGGTGTTCGCTGTGGGGAAATGGTTCCAGGTGTCGACGGCCATAAGATCGACTTCAACGGGGGGATTTGTCAGGACTAACATCGGGGCTTCTTCATAGCCCGCGCCATAATCGTCAATGAAGCTTGCGTCCACTGCATTTAGCAGGGCCAGGTCTTCGAAACCGGCACTGAAATCATAAAAAGCTTCGGGGTCGCCCAATGACTCGTTGGTCTGCAACAGACCAACCTGTAGGGTAGCACTACTGGCATTATTCCCGCCTTCGCTGAACAACGTCTCGGTTATCGCTATCTTCAGCGTGCTGTCAAAAGTGTCTTGGACAGTATTATTGGAGGTAATCCGGCTGGAGCCTGACTCGCCCAGCAGCGTATAGTAAGTGCTGCGGGTCGTGCCCGGTGCCTCAGCGACCAGGGTATAGGTTTCGGTGAACCAGCCACTTGTTGCATCATAAACCTGCTGCGAACCGTCTTCAAAACCAATGGTCAGAAGAACATACTTTACTGTGACGGCCTGGGTGCTAGCTTTTTCAGTGCCGCTAGCCGCTTCGTTGATATCAACCCCGAATACCAGTTGCCCATCATTGTCTAAACGTAACTGCTCCAACTGGCTGGCGCTGACATCTTTGAATAGATCGATATTACCTGTCCCCTGGCTTTTAATAACATCGGTCAGGCGTATCGATCCAAGCTCTTGAGCGACAGGTAAACTACAATAAAAGAGGCTCGCACTGGTCATACCGAGTGTGGCTAATATTTTTTTCATGCTCTTTTTCTTCTCCACATTTTTCGGCTTTCGAAAATACAATTTATTTCTTCTAATCGTCATTGGACCAATCCAATTGAACCGCTTAGAGCAAGGTTAGAACTGAATATTTCATATTCGATAGCCGAACACGTAAGAGGAACACTGGCGCGAATTTTAAGCTTTTCGCCGTCGATTACCCGCCCCAAAAAGATTGTCTCAGGCGGCTCGTCAACTTTTCCGGAGCTAATAAATACCTTAAGAGCAACGTAGCTCCCAGCCAGGTCAATGGATGATAGCTCCGGAAAGTCTGCGGCTTTTAGACTGACGATGCGTTGAAAGTTGCTGAAGTTAAACTTACCTACGAAGTTCCCAACTGCGAGCTTTTCATTCATTGAGTTGATAGTGGCCCTGTGCTCGCGCGGTTGCCAGGCGTAATTGGCATGCCGCTCGAATTTCCGGTTGGAAACAGTGCTGTCACCATTGACGCTCACGATATAGTCGATACCCGGCTTCAAGCCGTTGAATGTGTATGCGCCCTTCTTGTCCGTCCAGCGCACTCTTTCACAAGTGGAAGGTGTACTTACCAGCGACAGGCAAACCGAGACCTTGGTCAGGCCGGCGCCATCAGTATCGACTGCCTGGCCAGAAATAGAGGCGCTGCTGGCGCCCTGAACGAAAAGTAAAAAGGCCAAGGCTGGCAGAGCTGGGAGCAGCGTGTTCTGGACTTGCTTCATGGTCAACTATCCGGCAATTAAGATATCTGAACTTTAGAAAGCAAGGAGCGTGCCACCTCGTGAAAGCCGGCCAAATAGCTGTTTTTCGCCCGTTTATTGACGCTATGGCAGTTGCCGATTGCGAATCAGTGAGATTATGAGTTGCAAATTGCAACGTTAAGACATGCCGGGCGCTGCGCAGCCGCGCACCGATGAACCAAACGACCGGTCTTAGAAGCTGCTGCTGAATGTCACGGCAAAGCGATAGTCCTCGCTGGATTGGGGGCCGTTGAGCGACTGGTAGATCGGCTTGCCGAACTCGAGGTCAAAATAGCGCTCGTTTCCGGGTACCGGGATTCTCAGGCCGATCAACAGGTCCACCTGATCGCCACCGAACAGACTTGGATCCACAACTGGCGCCGGGTAAGGGTAGGGACCGGGCACCGACAGTGAGGTGTCTGCTCCGTGTATATCAGCCCAGTAGCGATAGCCCACCTTGATCGAAGGCTGTATCCAGCTGATAGTGGTGAGTCTCGCCCAGGAGGAAGCGCTTACAGTATTGCCAAGATGGTAATCTCGATCGTTTTCACCCAAGCGCATTTTTGCCGATACATCGGCACCCCAGGTAAATGCAGTCTCGTTGCGCAAGTAAGATACATAGGCCGGCACGTCGTAGGTGCCCGAACCCAGTTGCATGGTATAGGGGAGTTGTTGATTGCCAGGCGCGCGGGGTGTGTCACCCTCTTCGTCTATAGAACCGGTAGGTAAGCTGACGCCCAAACCGACCTGCCAGCGGCTGCGAACGGTTTTAGCGAAGCTGTAGCTCCCTAATAAGGTAATATCGCCAACGCCGTCAGAGGATATATTAAAGTTGCTGTAACCCGAAACGATACTGATATGGTCGGTACTCTGCTTGATATAGGGGATTGACAGACTGACTGACACATCTGTCGCAACGTCATAGCCGATGTTAAAAGTATGGATCTCCTGCTCAATATCTGTTGGTACTACTGGGAAATTCTTATCGGTACGCGGCTCCTCGCCCGGCGAAAACAACACATCCCGTACGGGAACTCTGTTGCTACCGTCGAGGTAATCCTTAAAACGTGCCTTGCGATAGCTGTAGGAAAAGCTCCAGCGTTTGCTATCTGCGCTATCAGTCTTATCATCATCACCAACTTCGACCATAAACAAGTCTTCGATGCTCATTTCAAGCAGATCCGTGGGAACGCTTTGCGCTATCGCCGGCAGAGATGCCAGCCCAGCGACCAGCAGGATGACAGGGGTCAAGGCGTCAACAAGCCCGCCTCGGGTTGTACACTGAAAAATCATATTGTACTCCTGAAGAAACTCATCGCGTCATGCGTGCAGTCGATGCTGCCCGAGCCATTTCTGCAACACAGCGGCCAGGACCGCTACCTGCATAGGCTTACTTAAATAGTCATCCATGCCTGCCTGCAGGAAACGCTCCCGGTCTCCCTGCATTGCGTTGGCACTGAATGCAATTATGGGTATGGCTTGCTTGCAGGTCGTCGCCTGCTCCAACTTTCTAATTCTGGCGGTGGCCTCTATGCCACTCATTTTTGGCATCTGGATATCCATGACTACCAAATCAAACTGTTCTTCTTTTAGCGCAGCGATAGCTTCGGCGCCGCTACCTACAGCCACAGCATCAATGCCAAATGTTTTTATGGTCTCCATGAGGATAAACTGGTTCACTTCGCTGTCGTCCACTATCAATACCCGGGCCTGATATTGCGCTCTTTCATTGCTATTGGACGAGTCATCGCCCGCGTCTGACATATGCGCGGCTCCTTCGGTTGCAGAGTCAAGCGAAGAGGCCTTCTCTGCCGGAGCGCCAATTTCTTCGCCGCTGAGCTTCAAAGGTAATGTAAACCAGAAACGGGAGCCCTGACCTTCGATACTGTCAACGCCAATTTGGCCCCGCATTAATTCGACCATATTTTTTGAAACGGCAAGGCCGAGTCCGGTCCCGCCATAACTGCGTGTCACAGAATCATCGGCCTGGGTGAAATCAGAAAATATTCTTTCTTGCGCCTGTTCGGAAATACCGATGCCCGCATCTTTCACCTCAAATAAAAATAATGCGGATGACGCTGCTTTATGCGTCGCTGATATAGCGACAGAAACTGCCCCGTCTTCTGTAAACTTGATAGCGTTGCCTACCAGGTTGATGATTATTTGACGCAGTTTTATGGCATCGCCGATCACGCGAACCGGAGTGTCGGGAGCCAAAGAGAACGTCAGTTGCAGGTTGCTTTCCTGCGCCATCGAGTCAAAGAGGCTGCACACTTCATGCAGTGTATCGAGCAGGTTGAAGTCCGCTTCGTCGATAGTAAATTTTCCGGACTCAATTTTGGAAAGATCCAGTATGCCATTAATGAGCTGCATCAGGGATTTTGCAGACCTGTCGATTGTTTCGTAATAAGATCTTTTCTTGCCGGTTGCGGGCGCTTCCAACAAAAGCGACGTTATGCCAAGTATGCCGTTCATTGGTGTGCGGATCTCGTGGCTCATATTGGCCAAAAATGCAGATTTTGCTTCAGTAGCGAGTTTTAGTTCGTCAACCAGATTTTCGAGTTTTCGATCCCTGTCTTCTACCTTCTGTAGCATAAAATTAAAGTTTGAGGCTAATAGACCCATTTCGTCGTTCTTTATGTGCTCGACTCGCTGCGTATAATCACCGCTCGCGGAAACATCACGCATTGTCGTGGCAAGTTCAGCGATGGGACCAGTAACTGATCGCTGAAGCCGACTTGCCAGAAGATAGGCGAGCCCAAAAGACAACAAAAGAAAAATTGGAAGGGCAATGAGTAATTGGGAGAATAGCTTGCGTTGCTCAGTGAGATCAATAGATAAACTGAGAGTGCCTACCTGGTTACCATCAACATTTATGGGCGATGATAAGTAGAGAACCTGCTGTGTGAATTCAACAAGGTTTTTCTGGGTACCCTGGGCGCGCATCTGTTTCTGCGTAATTCCAGATTCAATAGTCGGTATTTTGGCCAATAGCTTGGAGTGACTGGGTCGGGAGCTGGTATACCTACTAAACTCTATACCGTCTTTCGTTAGGATGGTTGCATTCAGGATGTCTGGCTGACTGGCTAATGCACTAAGCATCTCGATGCTTGATTCCTGATCCTCAAAAACGAGGGCCGCGCCGGCCTGAAATCGGATAATATCTGCGATTAAAGTGTTGGTCTCCACGGCCAAGGCGCTTATCCTCACATAGGCAATAACAACAATTATTGCCGCGGCCAGACACAAACATAGTGCCGAGCATAAAGTGGATATCGCTATGACTTTATTTTTTATGGAAGACTTACTCGACAGGATCATTAATAGCTCCCTGTAAGTCAGGCGCAGAGACGATATCTGCCAAATTTAACAATTTCGAGCTCGCCTTCAACCCATACCCAGAAAGAACCTCAAGATTAATTCGTACCTTTACCTTATTCGATTCTCGTTTAAGTTCGATCATGCCACCCGCACTGGCAAAGCCATCATTATCGCTGACGGTCAGGATTGCTTTTCCTCTGGTGGCTGCTAATACCAATGCAGCGGATGCGCTGTGCTTCGAGTCAAGGTAAACGTAGTTACATGTGGCAGCTTCCGCTGGATCTGAAATCACATGACGCTCTACAACGGTGTTAACTGCCTTCGGTGAAGCCAAGATGAGCTCTAATGCCTGAGTAACCGGATTTGCATCAAGCACACAGAATTTCAGAGGATTGCTCGTATTATCTACATCGCTATCGGGCCAGCTTATAAAGTATAAAAAGTAGTAGAGAAACGCGGCTTTTATATCGGATTCACTAAAAGCTTTGGCTTGTACTGGCGGCGTTATCAATAGGCTAACAACCAAAATTAACGCAGCAAAAATTCCGCTGCAACGCTGGAAAATGAAAGCGGATTTATGAATTATTTGTGCGATGGGAAACTAACAACACAAAATTTTTACGAGTGCCAAGCAAGAGAAGAGCCAAAAAACCGATAATAATAACTTGTGCTAGTAACGCGTCATTCCCGCTGAGATGGTACGGCCCCATGCTCATCTTTATGGTACCCACTGAGACCTCTTCTACCAGATCTGACAAACGCCAGACTAATGCTAGCAATGCGACAAGATAGATAACTATCTTTATAGGTATATTAATGTCTCTGAGAACTCGCATATCAAGACCTACCCGTTAACTAGTCCCGGCTTTCACTGTAGATACCGAAGGCGAAATCGCTTCCAGCACCTCAGACAAAGCAGTCATACTCGGAGCTCTCATATGGTCAAATTCCTCGAGCCAGCCAGGTGCCAATTCATTACCGGCGCGTATCTCTGCTTCGATTTCTCCAAGCGCATCACCAGCCGGCGTCAGTCCCACACTGCGAAAGATACTGGACAGGCTATGAACATGGCGCTGGACGGCGGCCTTGTCACAGCTACTATCACTACTAAGTAGCTGTTGCCAGCGTTGCGTAGCTTCTGCAATTACTTTTGTCAGTACAGTTTTTAGATTATCCGTACCAATTTGCTTTTCCAGCTCTTCCAAAACTACCTGATCAAGCAGTTGGTCATGCATGAGCCGCTCTCCTTTTTCGTCGCTACCAAGCTCAGCAGCGATTGCCGGTGGGCTCTGGACATGACTACTTAGCCACCTGCCAAGCTCTTCTGCCAATGCTTCCCTGACGATAGGCTTGGTGAGGTAGCCATTCATACCACTAGCCATGCAGGCTTCTTTCTCCTTGTCATAGGCAAGGGCTGTCAGCGCCACGATCGGTAGAACCTGCTTACTCTTAAACTTGCGTATTCGGCGAGTCGCTTCGATGCCATCGAAATCAGGCATATGTATATCCATCAACACCAGGTCAAAGCTTTCCTGTAATGCGGCAGCAACGGCCTCGGCACCATTCTCCGCAGTGCTAACTTCCACTCCCATTGACTCAATAATCATCGCTCCCAGCAGCAGGTTGGTCTGATTATCATCAACCAATAAAACTCTGCCTGAAAGTTCGACATCCAAATCAGTCTCTGCGGATGGGTCCTTAACCGTTCTTGCGATCGCGCCCTCGGGTTCTATGATAATTGGCCACTCGAACCAGAAAGTTGACCCTGCGCCAGGCACCGTTATTACACCGACTGCGCCCCCTGCATTTTCAACATTGCGACGTACGATATCGAGGCCAAGGCCGGTTCCTGCATCGGGATGATTTTGACCCCCAGGCTGCAGACTCCAGAATGGCTCGAATATGTGCTGCTCTATATCACTAGCAATACCAATTCCCGTGTCAATTACACTGAATTTCAGTGTGCAATTCAGGCCTTCTCCGGCCCCCCTCAGTACCCGTAAGGTCACCGAGCCCTTAACTGTGAATTTGATCGCATTCATAATCAGGTTGAGTAGTACCTGCCGGAGACGGGGGGCGTTGCCTCTGCAGTGATGTGGGGTATCCGGTCCCAGCTCAAGCCTGAGGTCCAGCGACTTTTCTCGTGCCTTGGCGCTCAGGATGTCTATGGAGGATTGGATCAGCTCGGGGAGATTGAATACGCTTTCTCGCTCTTCTCCGGCCAGTTCCAGCTTGGACAAATCCAGTACATAGTTGACTACATCCATCAGGTTACGTGAGGAGCCTTGCGCCAGTGCCAAGAGCTGATGCTGCCTTTCGTCCGCAGGATTCGCATCGAGCAATGACAGGGCGCTTACCACACCGTTTAGCGGGGTGCGCATTTCGTGGCTCATCTGGGCGAAGAAACGGTGCTGGGCCTCGTGCACCTCCTGCAGCCTTTCCCTCGCTTCTGTCAGTTCCGTATTAAGGTCTTCCAGGTCTGCGACCATACGTTTTTCAGTTGTCATGAAAAACAGTTGATCGAGTTGTACATCCTGTGGAGAGAAATCACTCAAACTCAGACGAACGTCAGGACAATTGCTGGACATCCAGAAAAGCCAGGGAGCACCACACAGGCACATCACCTCATTGTTATCGTAATTACTGCGTATCAACTGGCCGCGAATCGCAAATTCTAGATTGGTAGCGGTCATGAGACACAGCGAATCCTGTGAAGCGACCGCTTCAGCGAATGTCTCCAGCTTTCCAGGGCGCAGTATGGAAAAAGCCTCTCCCAATAATGGTTTATTTCCCAGATCAGGTAAATAACGGAGCACCGTATCGCTAGCGTAGACGATGCGCATAGCCTTATCGAGGCATATGACAACGGAGAACAAGCGCTGCAATTGATTCCAGGGGATGTCTGCCCACTTGCTCATCCGGGGGTAACCTCCACATGGAAAATTGTATGCGCACCCTGCTCCACATCTACTTCGCTCTGATCCAGGATGTTAAGTGTGCACTCAAAGCGTATTGCCAGACCTTTTAGTAATCCCACGACAAATGGCGTCAATCCTTCACGCTTGCTTACGTAATGAATCTTATGGCCACTATCGTTTTTCTCGACATAAAACTCCGGAGGCACATAATCGAGGAAAGTACTGGTAATCCGATCATGCAACGCATTCATATTTGAGAGGAATTCCAGCATATCGGTGCCCGCAGCATCGAGCAGCACCCCGTAGGATTTGGTTGCAGTCTCCAGCACCCAATATTCACCGAACATTTCCAGGCAGGCATCCACTGGCGCACCCAGTACTTCCGAAGCCGCGCCGGCCAGAGAATAAGTGAGCGCGTCGTCGTAGCTGCGCATGGTGAGAAAGGAACCTTCAGGGACACCGGATGTTTTCAGTACCTCCTGCCATTTTTCCTCACCAAATTTCTTTTGAATCATGTCTTTCAAAGAGTTATTAATCAAACCGTACATAGCAAAGGATCCTTTAAAATAGTTGATTGATTAATTGTCATGCCTGGAGTTTCTTCCAGGACTGTAATTTACGGTAAAGAGTGGATGGAGCTATTTCCAACAAGCCCGCTGCGCGATTAACGTTGTTGTCGCAGGCTTCTATTGCAGCTTCTATCGCCCTTTTCTCCGTCAGCCACAACGGTTCAATTTGCTGCCTGATGGCAACATGCGACTGTTCCGGGTCAGCCAGTTTTATCACTGGTGAAGATGGAGATACAGCGGTGTTTACAGCTGTCTTGTCAATCCCCAGAGCGCCTCTGGTTATCGAAATCGGCAGCAGACCCTCACTCACCAACTGGCCTTCATTAAGCACTACTACCTGCTGCATGGCGTTCTGTAGTTGCCGGACATTGCCCGGCCAGGGATAACGCCGAATGGCAGCAGCAGCGTCCTCGGAGAACCCTTCAAACTGCTTACCGGCCTGTGCGCTGAAATGCTGCAGGAAGTGATTGGCAATCATTAGTACGTCGTCCTCCCGCTCTCGCAGTGGCGGCATGTGCACCGGCACCACGTGTAATCGGTAGAACAGGTCTTCGCGAAAGCGACCTTCGCTTACCTCAGTAACAGGGTTGCGGTTGGTGGCACAAACGAAGCGGACATCGACTTGCTCCAGCGTATTACTGCCCACCTTACGAAAAGTACCTGTTTGGATGAAGCGCAGGAGTTTCTTCTGCAGCTCCAGGCTCATTTCGCATATTTCGTCAAGAAACAGCGTACCTCCGCTGGCGATGCTGGCGGCGCCCTCACGATTGGCGCTGGCCCCGGTGAAGGCGCCTTTAACATGGCCAAACAGTTCACTTTCCATCAACTCGCCCGGGATGGCTCCACAGTTGATGGCAATGAACTCTGCATCACGCCTCGGGCTTTGTTGATGGATGGCTTCGGCGGCGAGCTCCTTGCCCGTGCCACTTTCACCAACGATAAACCCTGTCGCATCGCTGGGGGCGAGGGAGTCAATAGTTTTGTAGACTGACTGCATGGCCAGCGATTTACCAATGAAGTCGCAGTATTTGTCTCTCTCAAGCTGAGCCAGCTTCTGTGCCCGCTTACCGAGTTGCAACTGGTCCGCAGCGTTATCCAGGGTCACTTTTAGCCTGGCGGCATCGAATGGCTTGGTCAGAAAGTCGAAGGCGCCTTTTTGTATCGCGTTCAATGCCATATCCGAGGTGCCATAGGCGGTCATAACGATGATTTTTGGCGGAGTGTCCAGAGCCGCGGCCTCGGCCAGGAAATCCATGCCATTGCCGTCAGGTAACTCTATGTCCAACAGCACAATATCAGGTTTGAAGGCCCCCAGCGCAGCGTGCGCCGCACCCAGGGATTCAACGGACACCAGCTGAAAATCCGTATCTTCCAGGTAGGCTTTGTAGATAGCCGACAGCGAGACGCTGTCTTCAATCATCAGCACTTTTGCCTGAGTATTCATTTATTCCTCACTGCGGTTCGAGTAGAACCGGGGTTATCTATCTGGCGTTATTGGTTTGGTTACTGTCCAATATAGTAATCAATGTTCGTGCCATCTTTCTCGATATGCGATGCATGACGCAAAAAACAACGTAAGTCGCTGATATATTTATAGATATAGGTGAAAAGGCATTGTCTCATCTTAAGCGTATCATCCGAAATTTATCCATATTGCATTGCATTATGCAATGCTTTTTGAATGAAGTTGCTTTTCGTGCCGTGCTAACCAGCCAGCTCTGCACCACCGCCTCGCGATGATGGTGTCGCGCCAGCCACTCAAAATGTGCAATTCAACGCATGTCGGGCGTCACTCATAATCCTGCCCTTCAGCGGCAATACTGGCCAGGAAAGTCTGGTCATCGATGAACAGCACATGCTCTCCAAGCCCCGTCATATGGAACATTTGACGGGCGTTGGCGTCCGCGCCACTGATCAGGATTGCACCATTGCGGCTTTCCTGTTGATGGACTATTAGCGGATATAACTCGGCGATCGCTGTACTTTCCAGCAGTGTGACATTACGCAAATCGAGAACACAGGTGCGGTTTCGGGTCGCGTGCTGCAGACACTCTATAAAACCGAGCGCAGCGAGACCATCACCGTCGACGCGACCGGACAGAAAGATGAGTGTCGTTTGACTCATGACGTAACTCTTGCAGCCGGCTTCCTGCAGCCGACTGCCCTGCGGTGAATAGGACAATGTGCTGAGCGTATCACCACTGCCATCATCACCGAGGATATCCATGATCCGGCACGCGGCCAGTTGTCGTTTGACCCCCTTGCTCATCCCCAGCATGGAGATATCGTTCTGTGGATCTTGCAGTAGCTTGGCGAGACGAAAAAACTCCTGTTGACCGGAGAAATGGATATGCTTCACCAGGCTGAAATCTATTAAGCGCAGGGCTGTGCTGGCATGCTCCCGCTGCAATGACGCGATAAGCTCCTCCAGGTAGGCGGCTGTCACCAGACTTGGGAGGCGCAGTACTGCCAGAGATTGATTTCGTGACGACCACACCGAATTCCAACGTATGCGAGGCCTGTCGGCATCCACTACCCCACCGTAAAGCAACTCCTGCTTGGCTCGGTAATAAATCAGTGGCGCTGTTAGTATTCCCAACTTGAACAACCCGACTGCATAACGCCGCCATAGCCGCTGCGGGTCCTGAGTTATGCGAAACAACCACTCCAGGTTAAGTTTCTGCATCCAATCGGGTGCCCGCTTAACAGAGCCGGTGATGAACTCGAACGTGCCACCGACGCCGATCGCTACAGGTACCTGTAGCCTGTGGCGATTGCGGTTGAACCACAACTCCTGTTTTGGATTACCCAGCCCCACCAGCAGAATGTCCGCGCCCGAACTATTGATCGCCTGTAGTACCTGGGCGTCATCCGCGGCGAAATCTACTAACGCAGCACCATCGGTATGTATGTAAGGTGCACACGTGCCGGCAATATTGAGTGTTGGATTATCTTTCTGTAGCGAATCCGCGGCGGCGGTGGCTACGCCTTCGGCGCCGCCCAGGAGGAACAATGACAAACCTTCGCTCGCAGCACGCTTGGCCAACGCTGGTGTCAGGTCAGAGCCAGTGACACGCTGCTGCAGGGGCTTGCCCATGATTTTGCTAAGCCAGATAATGGGAAAGCCGTCTGCGGTGACCATATCGGAGGTGCGCAATACATTAAGTAGCTCCGGGTGACGAGGGCGGAGAAAACCGTAACCCAGCGAATTCACCAGAAAATCCACGTTTAACGTCGATACCAGGTGGGATTTGCCATCACGATTTTTCGCCATCTCGACAATACGGTCCGTCGCCTGCTGCAGGGACAAGTTGTCCACTGGTATGCCCAGTGAGTTCACGCAATCGCGGATACGGGGATAGGTGGTTGTGCTCATATCAGGTGTCTCCAGTTTTGGGGAATGTGCTGTTGTTATTTGTTCGGCCGCTTCAGTTTTCGATACTCGAACTGCACGGCGGGGAATAGACAATGTATTCAAAATTTTCTCCATGACTTAGAGGACGATGCCTGCAAGAATCGCTGAGCGCACCAGCGTATCGACCCAGGTCTGGGCTTTTTCCGTGACGTTCATCCGGTCCACGTCCAGCGGCACATAGATTTTCGCCCCTGGCATAACGGATTTGCGCGCCATGCGCGAAGAATTGCGGCTACCTCTGTAGTTCATTACCTCGCCATTGGCCTGGATAACATAGGTATCCTTGAGCCGCCCCAGCGTCGTGTGGCCGCCGCTCATTTCGACATAGTCACCGACCTTGCGGTCTTCATCATAAAGATGAGAGGTCGGCACGTAGACCTGCCCCGCTACTTGCACATAATCAGGCGTATGCGGCACAGTCAGAACGTCACCATCTTCCAGGGCGATATCGTACTTGGCCTTACATTTCTGCTGTTTCTCCAGGTTTATCACCATACGTCCATTGGCCTGTGCCTTTTCAAGCGAACGAATAGCTTTCAGGTAATCCTGCTTGCTGCTCAACTCCGATGGGGCTTTTCCAGTCTTATTGAAGCCTTGCGAAAGCGACAACTCGATCATCAGGTCGTCCAACTGTCCGTGTAATTCATCCAGCGTTTGCTGCTGTATTTCGCGTACAGACCTGCGGGTAAATTGTGAGCCAAAAACATAGGCCTGTGGCGTCAAACCATCAGCTCTTTGTAATACCTGGCAAAGGGTTTCACCCCGATTGATCGCGTATACACCAGGGCGCTTCACTTCGCCGACCAGGCTTACTGTGGCGCGCTCTACCCAGCCGGATTTTTCCGTAAATGTGAGCTGATCCATCGGTTTGAGAAGTGGGTTTAGCTGATCATCGTTATAGCTATCGAAATCCGTGCCACTGCCCTGAGCGACGGTTTCGCTGGTGGAGGCACTGCGGGCATCGTCACACAGACTGAGCAGGATGCTGCTATCCAGATTGACATGCTCAACTGCATTATCGGTGCCTGAGTTGTGCTGCATGCGCGATAACTCCGCACCGAGACCATAGGCCTTACGAGTCAGGCCCTGAGCTGCGCAGAGTAAATCGCTGGCGCGCATACCGCTTACCAATGGAAAGGTTCCCGCGTGCAGAACTTCGCCCTGCACGGTCACAAGTTGCTCGTCTGCACCGTAACTCGCTTGCTGGCGCAACAGATCAATCTCTTTATTGAGTAATTCTGAACGACTACCGCGATCATCGAAGAAGTACAATCTGTCGCCTGGCTCAATCACCGGGTTTGCCGATGATTCCGGGTTGGTGATCGCTGCGGCGATATTAAAGGAGATGGCCTCGATAATGCGGCTCGGATGGCGGGTACGCGCAATCACTCCATAGAACATCTCTGCGCCGGGTAGCAGACCTCCCGCCAGGCTCATTATATCCAGCAGTCGCGCGCCCTCTTGTAACGGCAGGCGGCCGTTATAGCGCACCGCGCCGCGGGCCTCCACTATCCGTGCCGGACGGTAATCTGTGGCCTGTACATCCAACTCCCGTACAATATTGGCCACGTCTTCTTCGCGATTATTGTCCAGGCTGAATACAATCAGTTGGTCTCGAGACTGCAGTACGATGTCGCCCTTTCCTCCGGGTGTCGTGAGGGCGGCGACGAGGTCGACATACATGGCTTCGGTGCGCAGGGTGCGTGGGTTCTCGCGTTTGATCAACAGGAAATCGACATCGGCACCCGGCTGCAGTACTTCTGCCCCAGACACAACATCCGAAACACGCATACCTGACCTGAACTGATAGCCGCCCGGGCGCTTGACATGACCCGACAGTAGCACCACATCCGACAGCTCGTCTTCCAGTGACAAAACACGCAGGAGATCACCGGTACGAACCTTGGTGTTAAGGATGGCGCTCTCATTGTCGAGTCCGTTGCTTGCGGAAAAATCGATTAAAGTGCGTGTGCCACCCGACTGGATACGCTCTATATGCGAATGTGGCAGAGACGCGGTGGGCAGCAGTCCGCCTGACATGGCAATGACCTGCCCCACCGTTTGCTCACCGCTCAATTCATAAATCGCAGGGCGCTGCACTTCACCACCCACATAAACAATTGGGCCAATTGCCGGCACAAAAATAGTATCGTTATGAGCCAGAAAAAAGTCCTGGTCCATTCGCCCGCGCAGCAACAAGTCATAGAAATCCAGTGTTGCGACGCTTTTGCCACCTCTGACCAGTTCTATATTGCGCAGTGAGCCCGTCGGGCGCACGCCACCGGTGACCAGCAGTGCGTCGATCATGGTTGAAAGCCCGCCTATGGTATACACACCAGGCTGCACCACATCGCCAGCGAGACGGATCTGAATGGTTCGCAGTTGACCCATGGTGACAACGGCCTTGACGCCAATCACCTGGCTTTCGAAACCCTCGGTAAGCCGCTGCTCGGCTTCATCAAAGGTCATGCCAGCAAGTGTTACCGGACCATACTCGGGCACCAGGATATTGCCATCGCGTGTCACCACCAGCTTGTACTCTACATTGCGCTTGCCGAACAACTGCACAATGATGGTATCGCCGGGGCCAATCCGGTAATTCGGTGGCACCGGAATCCCAGCCACAGGAGAAAATGTGCTGGGTACCTGACCAAAAATGTCGTAGCCAAACTGCTCGAGATCAGCGTGCAGCACCTGATCCTGCTGCTTGTCCTTCAGGCTCAACGGTCCACTTTTTTCATCCGCCATTTTCTCCAGCCTGGATGCTTCTCTTTCGACCGGAATGCTAGCGGTGTTTTCCAGTGGCTCCGCAGGGTCGTCCAGTGGCTGGTCATGGCCCATGGGGGCCGCCTGGGCATAGGCGCGCTGCTGCACTGTCTGTAACGATTCAACAAAGGGCAGGTAGGAGTCGTTGACCGCAAAGCCCGGTACCGGGGTTATTGCGCACGCCAGACAAAGCGCCACCCATGTCGCACGGGTACCCCGCAACGAGCAGGACACTCTCTGGTTGGTTCGAATCACTAGTTTGTGGAACTGCTTCATGTTGATTGCTCTTAACTGACGTTGTGTCCCTGTGGTAAAAGCAATAGCAATGCCAACTATTAATATTCAATAATAGCTAATAGAAACAGATAGATAGAAACTTCAATTTTATCCTGGACTGGCGGATTCGCAATGTGATTCGCAAACTGCGAAAGCCGGGTACCTGCAAAATGCGAAAAATCATGCTGAAGAGATGGCGCTAGCCGGGGAGTCGCAAAATGAAATCCCTTAGGGTATACGCAGCTTACCGTTAAGCCGCGGGAGCTCAGTTACTCCCCAGGTAACGGTCGAGCCAGGGAGGCGAGGCGATGGGCAGAGATAACAGCGACCGGATATCGTCAGCGTAGTGTTTGCGCAGTTGATCATGCAGGTTGTCGGGCAAAGACATGGCATCACCATTTTTACGAACATTCCACTGCTCGTACTGAAAACGCAGACGCCCGCGTTGTGCGTCAGGCAGGAGTTGCCATAATCTGTAGAACAGCTTGCGCTCGCGCAACCAACTGCGCACGGAGTGCGGTATGCGATTACTGGCACCACCACGATGGATGACCTCACCCAGTGTGGGTGGACGAAAGCCAACCGGTAGGCCAATGAATTCAAGCAGCCGATCCACAGTAGCTGCCGGGTCGTTTTCCAGATCCTCAGTGTAAAGTACCAGCAGTTGCCCGGGATCGAAACAGGCGGTGAATTCTTGCAGAATGCGCCCGTATTCACTCCATGCCACATAAAAGTCAGCCTCGGACTGGTAGCCCTGCGCATGATCCGGAAGCACCGGTGAATGCCCGGTGGTTTGTCCAGTTGTGGCCAGCAGCGAAGCTATCGCCTCGGAGAACTCTCGATGCTCGGTATCTCGTCGCTGCCCCATGCGAAAGTGCGACCAGGTGCGCGCAATGGGGTCGCGCAGAATGGCAACCAGCCTGGTATCAGGCATGAGCTTCTTTATGCGCGCGGCTACGTTGGGGTCAGACATGTATTGCGGACTCGCCTTACCCCACAGCTTGTCCTCTTGTTCGCGGCCAAACTGATCCAGGGCAAATGCCTGCCAGCTCTCTGCCGAGCAATCATCGCCGGTAAAAAACGGCACCTCTTTCTGCAACGGCATAGCGATGCGCGGGTGACTGCGCAGGTGCTCAAACAGGGTGGTAGTGGCGCATTTCTGTGCGCCGATGATCAGGAAGTCCAGTGATTTCACGATGGTACTCTCGTTGTCAGAAGATGGTGTCGCGCCAGTGCGTAGGAAACGATATTCTTAAGGGCAATGCTGCCGCTAAAAACCCAAGCCAGGCCTATAGCACCAAACTCGGGACCGACCCACATGCTGCCCCCCAGCGCGAAAATCATCGCGATTACCAGGGTTGACAGTTCTTTAGACGCGGCCCCCGCCATATTGAGCATAACGCCGGCAAGGCCGGTCGCCGCATTGATTAGTTGTCCTGCGGTGAGGATCATCAGATAGATTTGCAGGTCACCAAAGTCTTCACCGAATAACCGGGCCAGCGGGTTCGCCAGAGCGATCAAAGTAAGCGACACCGGCAGGAATACAGCAGTGGAAATAAGCTGGGTTCGGCGCAGCAAACCAAGCATACCGGCAGCGTCGTTTTGTGCCGCCTGACGCGCGAATTGTGGACCGAATACGGCTGCAAGTAACAGCAGCAAAGTGGTGACCACGTTGATCAACTTGTGTGCCACGGCAAACACTCCAATCTGGGCTGCGTCCACGTAGATAGGTAGCACAATAAAGGGTAACTGCAGGAAACCGATACTGAGCACACCGATACCCCATAGGGATAGCAGCTCTCCACGCACCATCGGTGCTGCGGTTTTCACTTTTCCATGCAATGGGCCACCGCGTGGCAGTAGCGCCAGTTGCTGCCTGAGCTTAGCGTGCAACGCCAGTGGCGTTACTACCAGGCTCAGCCCGAACGCTATAATCAGAGCGATCGTTATAAGAGTCTGCCCCGTAAACCAGCAAACTGCGCATACCAGTAGCAGTGCCATGGGTGAAGTCAGGCTCTCCAGGGTAACCGCCGCTAGTGCCGCGCCTGTTGCCTTTAGCGATTCTGCATAAAGCCGTAGCAAGGAGAAAAACGGCGCCACGAGAGCAGCTCCGATGAGCAGCGAGCTATAGTGGGTCCAATCGGGGGGCGTATCCCCATGCAGCAACAGCGTCAGCGGGACGCCGACTAACAGCACCAGCAGTAACCACAAGCGTATTATTTTACGGCGTGCATCTCGCAGCAATTGCCGGATAACATCACCCTGCTGATCGGCATAGGCCACTGAGACCAAACGCATGGCCCTGGTGGGCAATCCACGTCCGAGTATTTCTCCTGCTATGCAGGTCCAGGACGTAAATAACTGCAGAACGCCCAGACCACTGGCGCCCACCATAGTGCCCACGACCAACTGAGCGGCGAACTGGGCCAGGATTGCGCCACCACGACTGGCAGCAAGTTTGCACATTGGCAGGAACTTGCTCAGCCGGCGCAGGGCAGACTGATCGTTGGTGCGCATAGCGACCGAGCTGGCGCTTAGATCAGCCAGCATGTTGCAAGCTCTGCGCCTGGGAGATACTGCTGCTGCATCCACTGGCGCGTAAGCCGGTGTCCAGGGTTCGATACATCTGTGTAAACAGCTGGCGCCAGGTGTAACGCTCGCTGATAAGCGCGCGTGAATTTACCTGCAGACGCTGCCACAGCTGCGGGTCGGTGAGCAAACGGTCCACCTCGTTGGCCATATCCCGGGGGCTATCGGCAACCAGTAAATGTTTTCCCTGCTCAATGTCGATGCCCTCTGCACCCACGGTCGTGGTCACTGTCGGCATACCTCTGGCCATGGCATCCAGTACCTTGACCTTCATCCCGCTACCGAAGAGCAGTGGCGCAACCGACACGCGGCTATCACGGTAGACCTCCTGCAGATCGGGAACAAAGCCTTTCAGGGAAATACCCTCCCAGGATGCCGCAGCTGTCTTTAAGCGCTGATCCGGGTTCTTGCCAACGATATCAAAGCGCAAATCCGGATGGCGCTGGACCAGCTGTGGCCACACCTGTTCAATAAACCACAACAGGCCCTGAGCATTAGGCTCCCACCCGAGAAACCCGACATACATCAGCTTCTTGGTCGTATCAGCATAATGCAGGTCGGGCAGTTCCAGTTGCTGGTCGTCACCCAGGTGAAAGGTGTGATGCAGCTTGCCGCCCTCCACACCCAGCTGTTTCAGCTCAAGCGCATCATTGGGGGCAGCAAAAGTCAGGTCCGTAAAGCTGGCAACAGCGGTTTCATAGTTCCTGACCCGCATTGCTTCAAAGTGCGCTGCCAGCCGCATGGCGGGATTCCCAGGGAGCTGCGCGTAGCGCTGCCACATCTTGAAGTAGGCATTGTGGGCGTGATAGACGGTCAACCCCTCGTATGTTTGCGGCAGGTAGGGAAATACCTCGTAATGATCCAGGAACACCACGTCATGCTCACCAGCCACCGACGCGATATCTACCTGGAGTCGCCGACTGTGGGTGCGATGGACATTGAGCGGGATGCCACGCAGGTAACTACTGGCCAGGTTGCCAGCACTGCGCGGTACGTCAACCGTATCGTGTAAGTGGTTGCTGCAAGGTGATATGGCATAAAACGCCTCGACGTGGCTGGCATCGTCAAGTTTTAGCGGGCAGGCCAGCGTCACGTCATAGCGCTCAGCCAGTGCCTGCAGGAGCTTGAGGCTCTTTACCTTGCCGCCGCTATGGGCTGGGTAGGGCAATTCCGGCGTGATGAATAGCAGTTTTTTCATGTTGTCCCATTCCTTTCCAGGAGATTAAATCGATGCCGCATTGCAGCGCGGTAATTAGCTTTGTCCGTTATATCTGCAGCGAGCATGCCAACCGCGCTCAAAACCCTCTCCCAACAATGCAACCCACTGAAAAATATAGTTTTTTAAATGCCCCCAGCCATATCAGGGCAAGTTGCATGTCGCTACCCCCGCCCATCCCAGAGCCATTTCCGAATTCATCCCGCAAATTGCAATTCGTATTGCGACCAGTGTCCGGGCGAGAGTCGAGAATGCGCACATTACGCGCCTTTCAGCGGAAATTGGTGTTGGCACGGCTATTGCTACCAACCCTGTGAGCCCTGTGAACCCAACCTGCAAAATGAACGGAGAATGTAATGCCTGACCTGTCGTTGAAAGAGAAGGACCAGAAAATACGCCCCTCAGCCGCTGTGCGCAGTAGAGCGGCCCAAATCTCTGGCCTCATTATTTATGAACGCTGCAAACGCGCTATAGACTGCCTGGCCTCGGGCTTGGGCCTGCTGGTGTTGAGCCCGCTCTTTGCCCTGCTCGCGATTGCTATCAAGCTCGAATCACCGGGGCCTGCGTTTTTCTCACAGACTCGCCTGGGCCAGGGTGGCACACCCTTCAAGTGTTGGAAATTTCGCTCAATGTTCGTGGATGCGGAGCAGCGTAAACAGGCGCTACTGACTGAAAATGAAATGGATGGTGGTACGACTTTCAAAATAAAGCGTGATCCGCGTATTACCCGTATCGGGCGTTTTATCCGCAAGGCCTCAATCGATGAACTGCCGCAGTTATGGAACGTATTTATCGGTGATATGTCGCTGGTCGGTCCACGCCCCCCGGTACCGCAGGAAGTGGCCAAGTACACCGCGTACGACAGGCAGCGTTTAATGGTAAAGCCCGGAATCACCTGCATCTGGCAAGTCTCTGGACGCAGCGATATTCCTTTCGAGGAGCAGGTGGGTCTTGATATCAAATATATTGTGGGGCGCTCTTTGCGTATGGATGTGCAGCTTTTGCTGCGCACTATTCCTGCCGTTCTATTTGCCCGTGGAGCTTACTAGTGGAGGTGGCGACTCTCAGTCGACAATGAGCTAATCATGAAAAGCAAAAAAGCCCACTTGTTGAACTGACCCCAGATAGGCTGGTAACGGTTCCGCGCGACGATTCATCAGATGTGGCGCTTGACCTTGATCGCCAGCGTACTGACACCCATAAAGGCAACACCCATCAG
>JBALVO010000033.1:15222-32766 GCA_036961445.1 Halioglobus sp. | reverse complement strand
GCACCGCCATACCTTGTTCAAGCAATGTGTCCAGCAACACATCCAGCCGACCCAATTCCGTATAGGCCAGTTTGCTCTCGCGGAACCACGGGCCCACCCGCGATACCAGCCTCACATACAGACATTGAGCCTTGAATTGAAGATCGCGGAAGCGCTGCATCAACAGCCGTTCGCCGGGCGCCAGGATATCGTCGTATTGCGCCTCCACGGTATCGCACAGGTGCAAAAAATTGTCCCGATAATAGTAAGGCGACAACTCTATGTTTTGCGGTTCTGCCATGACGGTCTTATGTTACGTGATACCCGCAGCCCTGTCAGATGAGCCCGACAGATACGCTCCACAAAGCATGCAGATCACTGTACCGGGCAGCGTATTTAGGGCATTCTGGCAGCACTGAGCGCTACCCGGGGTTCACCATTGCGATAAAAAATGGCACACGCGGGCGACGCAGCGACCTGTCTAATAACAAGAGCAAGTAATTGTGAGCGCACCCAAACTTCAAGCTCCCGCTATCACCCTTTTGCTGGCGCTAACCCCGATCGCCTTTTTGATTAGCTTGTTAGCCTCCTCCGTTTTTCTATTCGGTGCTGACTCCTCCTATGGCGCTAACCAGATCGCGCTGGTGCTGGCCACCTGCGTAGCAGCAATGGTGGGCCGTCGCGTCGGTATCTCCTGGAAAGTAGCACAGGAGGGCATTATCGAAGGTATAGGCGTAGGGCTGGGACCAAGCCTGATACTTTTATCTGTGGGTATGCTGATAGGCACGTGGATCCTGTGCGGCACCGTCCCTGCCATGATTTATTATGGGGTTCAGGTGCTGAATCCCAGCATATTTTACGCTGCCAGCGCCGCCATTTGCGCCATCGTCGCCATTAGCATAGGCAGTTCCTGGACCGTGGCCGGCACCCTGGGCATAGGCCTGATGGGCATCGCCGGCAGCTTCGATCTGTCACCTTCGATCACCGCCGGTGCGATCATTTCCGGTGCGTATTTCGGCGACAAGCTGTCCCCCATGTCTGACACCACCAACCTGGCATCGGCCGCAACCGGGGTAGACCTATTTGACCATATCCGCCATATGCTCTGGACCACCGTACCGAGCTTTGTCATAGCCTTGATCATTTTTGCACTTATCGGCAGCTCCGAGGCGGCCGCCCCAAGCGAAATCGAGGAACTGAAACAATCGCTCACCGCCGAGTTTAATATAGGCCTACACTTACTTTTGCCATTAGTACTGATGCTGGTATTGGTCTACAAACGCTTCCCGGCGTATCCATCCATTGTCATCAGCGCACTTACCGGCGCCGTTTTCGCCCTGCTGTTCCAACCCGATACCGTTATCAAACTGGCTGGCGAAAGCGAGGGGCTGGGTACGTTTTTCACCTTATTCAAGGGCGTCTGGATCAGCCTGTTTGATGGCTATACCTCCCAAAGTGGCAACGAGTTTCTCGATGCTCTGCTGAGCAAGGGTGGCATGAGTAGCATGCTTAATACCGTATGGCTAATAATCTGTGCCCTGGGCTTTGGCGGCGTGCTGGAACGCACCGGAATACTCAACTATTTATTGCAACTCGCCCTGCGCGGTGTGAAGAGCGTCGGGTCCCTGATTGTGGCAACCGTACTTACCTGCATCGGCACCAATGTCCTGGCTGCAGACCAGTTTATCGCTGTCGCCCTGCCCGGACGCATGTTCAAGGATGAGTATGAACGCTACGGCCTATCCAGGCTCAATCTGTCACGCACCCTGGAAGATTCAGCGACGCTAACCTCTGCCCTTATACCGTGGAACACCTGCGGCGCCTATATGTCCGCTACTCTGGGCGTGGCCACGTTCAGCTACGCCCCATTCGCTTTTTTCAACCTGCTGTGTCCGATAATTGCGATGATTTATGGCTATACGGCATTCGCATTAAAACCACTGGAACAGCCGGAAGCAGGGGCTTTGGCAGACGCCTCATGACAGACCTGAGTCCGCTCTGGGATTACCCGAACCCCCACACTCTACAAACGCAGGTCAGCGCACAGGATATAGATGGCCTGAACCACACCAACAATGCCGTCTACGTGAAATGGTGCGAACAGGTTGCCTGGTCCCACTCAGTCGCCCTGGGTCTGGACCTTGAGCGCTACCAACAACTGGATCGCGCCATGGCTATCACCCACAGCGAATACCACTACCTGCAGGCCTCCCGCGCTGGAGAGTCCGTAGCAGTGGCCACCTGGATCGTGAGCTGGGATAAGAAGCTGACTATGGCAAGGCGATTTCAGGCAATTCGCATCGATGATGGTGTAACCCTGCTGCGCGCAGGAATGCGCTTTGCCTGTATCGAGTTGAGTACGGGGAAACCCAGACGCCTACCCAAGGAATTCATCTGTGGATACGGCCCGGCAATTCTGGGAGAGCAAAACGGTGAGGAAGCGCTGGGCAAAAGCGGCTAGCTGCTGGCCCAGTCAAATGCCAATACATCGCGGATATCAGTAGCGTCGGTGACCAGCATCAACAAGCGGTCAACTCCCAACGCCACGCCACTGCAACTGGGCAGGCCATGCTCCATCGCCGCCAACAACAACTCATCCAGTGGCCGCTCCGCCTGGCCGTACTCGCGACGACGCAAATTATCCTGTTCGAACCGACGACGCTGCTCATCCACGCCAAGCAGCTCAAAATAACCATTGGCTAACTCCATCCCGTCCACATACAACTCAAATCGGTGTCCTACTAACACGTCATCAACCCGGGCAAGCCGCGACAAAGCGGCCTGGGAGGCGGGATAGTCATACACAAAGCACATCCCCAGCATCGCTAACTGTGGTTCGATCAGGTGACTCAGCAACAGGTCCAGCCACAGGTCTCTGTCGCCAGACAGGGTACCCGGGTCGAGGTGCTCTCGCGCAACTGCTTCCAACTCGTCAATGGAGGCAGTAAAAGGATCTATCGCAAGAAACTCCAAAAACAACTCGCGATAACTGCGCGTGTGCACAACTCGCTGACCCATGCAGTAGCATACCAACTCAGCGACCTCGGCCATCAATTGATGATGGTCAAAGCCCGGTCGATACCATTCCAGTAAGGTAAATTCAGGATTGTGCCGGGCGCCAGCCTCGCCATCGCGAAAGGCTTTGGCAATCTGGAAGATTGGCTCACCATAGGCAGCCAACAGCCGCTTCATCGCGTATTCGGGGGACGTTTGCAGATAGCGCGACTGCACTGAAGACACTCCGCGCTCCACCATCAGCGGCTCTATGGCCGGATCGGTAATACCAGTGATGCACAGCAGGGGGGTTTCGACTTCAAGAATATCGCGCTCAGTAAAAAACTGGCGCAACTGGCTCAGCAGTGCAGCCCGCGCCCGGATGGACCCGAGGTCCGCACTTGGCTGCCAGTTCATCTTGTGGTCAGGACTTGCTGGCGCGCCCCTGATATTCACCCGTGCGGGTGTCGATGCGGATGATTTCGCCCTGACCAAGGAACAACGGCACCTTAACCACGGCTCCCGTACTCAGCTTGGCCGGCTTGGTGCCGCCACTGGCTGTATCACCCTTGAGACCGGGGTCTGTTTCCACGACTTCCAGCTCCACAAAATTAGGCGGTGCCACTGACAACGGTGCACCGTTAAACAAAGTGACCTCGCACTTGTCCTGCTCCTTCAACCACAAGTAGGTATCACCTACGGCCTTGGCATCAGCCTGATGCTGCTCAAAAGTATCAGGTTCCATGAAATACCAGAATTCACCGTCGTTATAGAGATATTCCATAGCGACATCCATAACGTCGGCGCCTTCCAGAGTTTCACCGGATTTAAAGGTGCGCTCCCACTGCCTACCCGTATTGAGATTACGCAGTCTTACCCGATTAAAGGCCTGCCCTTTGCCTGGTTTCACGAACTCGTTATCAACAATGCTACAGGGCTCGCCATCCAGCATGACTTTAAGGCCCGAGCGGAATTCGTTGGTGGAGTAGTTCGCCATGGTGTTCTCTATCTGTTACTTGAAAATGGGCGCACATCATACCTCAGGCCGACGCCCAATGGCAGATGCTGGATATTGCGGTGGCGATTTACGCCGTATATAGGATATTCTATGTGTCAGTGTTCCCTTTCAGTAAAAAGATAACAAGGCTGGAACATATGGTTAGCGATACGCCACTCAAATTAAAGATTCCTGTGCAGGATCTGCCAGCTTTTACGTTGTTCCCACTCGATGCCGATGCGGCGCGCACCTGGACCCAGAGCCTGCCGGTTACCAACACCCGCTCAGTGGCACAGCAGCTGCGCCAAGCGATCAGCGACCTGAATCACGTAAAAGTCTCCCCCGAAATTCGCTACGACATTTTGGAAATGCTGCGCCCCAACCTGGAAGTAGCACTGTCCAACCTGACCAAGCGTTTTCTCAACCAGCCTCTGGTTATGCCGGAGGAGCCACGACAAATGGCCGAACTGGCGAACAGCCTGCACAGTGTCTTCACCACCGGCTACACCATTGTCGCAATTGAAGCTATACAGCAGCGAGAGTCTATACAAAGTACCAACCCAGCCAAACTGACTTGTGAAGCCATCCAGCGAGCCCTGACCTTTGCTGGCCGCAAAATCCTGCAAACATTTCAATTGTTTCAGCCCATTGAACTGCATGGCTGGCTGACGCTGCACCAGCTCTATGCCCTTGCCGACAGCCAGCAGTTAGCCAGTTTTCCTGTCGCCAATCCCTTGTCCGGTGGTAAAACCATAACAGCGACCTATCTGCAAGGCCTTATGCTGGGATGTTGCAAACCCAATCAACTGGGACAAAGCGACATCGCGGCGCTGTATCGGGGTCTGCAACACTGGAGTGAACTGGTGCAAATGGCGAATCCGCACAGTGGCAGCGGGCTGTTTGTGGTAGATCTGGACAGTGATCAACCGGCACTTTACAGCGCTCTTTACACTAACTCTCTTGAACCTCATTTCCGCTATATCGACACCACTGCCCTGATCAAACACCTGGAACAACTCCAGCAAAGCGAAGGCCAACAGGACATCAATTTCCACCAGGACACCCGCCTACCCGCAAACATGCTGGACCACGTGATAGAGTCGCTGGGAACGATGAGCCTGCGCAATTTCAACCGGGCCACCTCCAATACCCCGCTATGGGTGGCCATCGGACTGAGCAGCAGTCACTACCACGTGGCTGGAGAACGTATTTTCGAGAATGTATTGTTCGGCGATGATTACATACCACCACCGCCTGACCGGGTGCCCACCAATCGGTTTCTGCTACCGGCCGAGAAAGGCGATATGTGGCAACAGGCGAATCCGGAAGAAGATTACTCCGCGCCAGAGCAAGCGCACCGGGACAAGGTAGCAGAAAACATAGAACATCAGGTCGAAGTGGATGAACTCACTCGCGCGGAGCTACTACTGGACCAGGATGTACAACTGCCGCCGGAAGTCCGTTACCCGATGTACAAAGTACAACTGGCCAATGCCAGCCCAGGTGGCTACTGTCTGGAGTGGACCGCTGAACTACCCGGTGATATCAGGGCCGGCGACATTATCAGTTTGAAAGAAGAACACAACAAGAATTGGGTCATTGCCGTCAGCCGCTGGGTAAGCAATCTTGAAAATGCCAGAACCCTGATCGGGCTGGAACTTCTAAGCCCACGGGCAATGCCTTACGGCGCTCGCATCCATCAAAAAACCGGTGATAAAACACCACCAATGCGTGTACTGCTGTTACCAGAGATAAAGCTGGTAGGCCAGCCACACACACTGATTACGCCAAGGGCGGGCTTCAGGGAACGCCAGAAAGTAACGCTGATCAGTGCAACAGAAGAGTATTCGATACAATTACAGCGCCAAGTCGCCGCGACCGGGAGTTTCGCCCAATTCGATTTTCGCTACATCAGGGAGCTGGGAGACGTATTGGCCGAAGACAAAGCCGGGCACCTGGGTTCCTATGACTCGGTGTGGAGCAAAATCTAGAAAAACCCCCTGCGCGCCAGACTATTCCTGACTCTGATACTTATCGGAGAAGCCAAGCAGATAGAGGATGGCATCCAGGCCAAGCGTGGAGATCGATTGCTCGGCGGATTTTTTCACCAGCGGCTTGGCCCGAAACGCAATACCCAGACCGGCAATACTCAGCATAGGCAAGTCATTGGCGCCATCGCCCACCGCAATCACCTGCTGTAAATCTATACCCTCTTCGCGCGCCAGCTGACGCAATAACTCGGCCTTGCGCGCCCCATCGACAATAGTACCGCGTACCCTACCAGTCACCCTGCCATCGGCGATATCCAGCTCGTTGGCGTAGACATAATCCATACCCAGGCGCGCCTGCAGATGGCGGGCAAAATAGGTAAAGCCCCCTGACAGTATCGCTGTCTTATAGCCCAGGGTACGCAGCGTTGCTATCAAATGTTCTGCGCCCTCGGTAATTTTTAACTGGCCGGCGACCTCCGCCAACGCACTCTCTTGCAGCCCCTCCAGCAGAGCTACCCGGGCGCGAAAACTTTCACTGAAATCGATCTCGCCGCGCATAGCGCGCTCGGTAATGGCGCTCACTTGCTCGCCGACGCCTGCCAGCGTCGCCAGTTCATCAATGACTTCGGCCTCGATCAGGGTGGAGTCCATATCGAAGGCCACCAGGCGCCGATTGCGCCGGTACATATTGTCCTGCTGAAAAGCCAGGTCCACTTCCAGGACACCGGCCACCTCCAGTAAATCGCGACGAAAAGCTGCCGAATCAGGCAGCAGACCGCGTACTGAAAACTCCACACAAGCCTTGCTCAACGCCGGGGGATCGCCCAGAGGTATGCGCCCGGACAAGCGATTTATGCCGTCGATATTCAACCCATGCCGCACCACCACTGCGGTAACCCGCGCCAGCTGGTCAGCGGTTATCTTACGCGCCAGCAAGGTGATGATATAGCGCGCCCGACCCTGCCCCTGCACCCATTGACCATAACTGCCGGGCGTCACAGGACTGATGCGCACACTCATCCCGTGACTCTGGGCATAATCGCGCACGGTGTCAGCAGCAGCGTCCTTGGCACCGCTATCCGGCACCTCTACCAGCACCCCCATGGACAGAGTCGCATGTATCACCGCTTGGCCGATATCCAGAATATTGACCGAATGCTCCGCCAGGATGGCCGTAATCCCTGCCGTCAGACCGGGCTGGTCTGCGCCGGAGATAGTAATGAGCAATATATCGTTCACGCAGCGATCCAGGGCTATGCAAAAACACTATTTTACCCGCTCACCATAAGAGCTGGGAAGCAGCCTTTGCGCTGGCGGCGGTTACCGTTGTACAAAATTTGCTACGTGGCACCCAACAAAGGGATCATTTGCCCACGGGAGTGGTTTATACTGCCCGCATTGCAACACGGTAAGTCATCCACCTCGCGTGAAAAGCCGCATCAAAAATACCGGCCTTGGGCAACAGCTGGCACTAGTCACGGCGGGGCTGTGCCTGCTCGTCAGCCTCGCCCTGGTAACACTGGGCGCGATCTCCAGTCGTCATATGCAGCTGCAGCAGCAAGAAGAATATGGCACCGCATTGGCGCACCAGATCGCCCAGCGTATCAGTACGTCTTTGCAGAGCGGCGACTTGCTGAGTGTCTCCGCCTCGCTGCAGCGCTTTGTCGCTACATCTTCAGCCGAACAGGTGGCGATTTTCGATGTAGAAGGCAAGGCCATCGGCCAGGCCGGCAACGCCCGGGGCAAGAACCTGAGTCAATACCAGGCACCCGTGCGCGTCCAATCAGACATCGCCGGCCAGGTCGTAATTACTATCAGCACCGACAACGCACAGGCCGCTCAACTGAGTTTCGTCCTGAGCCTGCTGGGCCTGGCGATTTTGTTGAGCCTGGCGGTGTATGGTGGCAGTCGTCACCTGGGCCAGCGCCTGGGCAACCGGCTGACAACTATGGCCAGCGTCATTTCCCTGGATGATGAAGAGCAAAGAAGCCAACCCGCTAACGAAGTCGATTTGCTGGCCAGACATATCAACGCCTTGCCTATGGATCTGTTGCGGACTCGCAGCGATACCAACCCCCAGGATGAAAACTACCGCACCACCGCTGTGCTGTACCTTCATCTGACCAGCCTGGTGGACTATGTAGACACACTGGACGACCACTCATTACATCGCTACACCGATCGTCTACACCAGGTGATCTACGCCGCAGCGGGTTTTTACGCGGGGGAATTACAGGTTTCCCGGCAATTCGGGCTGACGATTTATTTCAGCGGCCACAACAGCGCCGGCAGTGCAGGGTTTCGAGCCGCTTCCTGTGCCTGGTTGGTACAGGCCGTCAGCCATGAACTGGAGCAGCAGATGCCGCTGTCCATGTCCATCGCCATGGCGATATCCCAGAGCGAGCTGGGCGTGGGGGATGGCAGTGACATCTACCCTGGCCTGTACATGCAACATACATTGGATGAACTACAAACCGTCTGTGCCAGCAAGCCACCTAAAATCCTGCTGGCGCCAGCCGTCTGCGAGGATGTGGATGTCTCCGGAAGAGTGGAGTACCAACTGACCGAGGTCAGGGATTACGCCATGATCGAGGAATTTGCGGGGCCGTACCAGGATTTGCTGGAGCGACAACTACGACTGATCCTGAAAAGACTGGCCGACCCCACCCGACGCTAACGCGCACGCGCCAGAGGCACCATTCGCGCCAAGTTTTATCTCAGGCCGGACAGGTCAGGCTTCGACCAGCATCCCGTCGACTTTCTGGAATCCCCTGGGCAGTTTATTGCCCCGTCGACCACGTTCACCACGGTAGTGCTCCAGTTCAGAGAACTTGAGGTTAAGGTGTCGTTTGCCGGCATGGATCACCAGGCTATCCTGCTCCGTCAACACCTGCACCGCCACCACAAACTCTTCTCTGCTTTGCACCCTGGCACCGGGAATACCGATGATCTTGTTGCCCTTACCGCGCGCCAACTGGGGCAGGTCTGCCAGCGGAAACACCAGCAAACGACCCTCGTTAGACACCGCTGCGACCCAGGATCCCTCTACAGCTGCTATAGCAGCGGGCTCCAGCACCTGCCCCCCCTTGGGCAGGCTAATGGCCGCCTTACCCGCTCGATTCTTGGTTTGCAGGTCGCCCAGCCTGGCGACGAAGCCATAGCCGGCGTCGCTGGCCAGTAGATAAAGCGCTTCTTCTGCGGCCATCATCATGCCTTCAAAGGTGGCACCGGAAGGCGGGTTGATACGTCCGGTGACCGGCTCACCCTGACCTCGCGCGGAGGGCAGATTGTGGGACGCCAAGGTATAGGCACGCCCGGTAGAATCCAGTATTACCGTTGGCTGATTACTGCGCCCGTAGACGGCTATCTTGAATCCATCGCCAGACTTGTAACTGAGACTGTTAGGATCGATATCATGGCCCTTGGCGGCGCGAATCCAGCCTTTCTCCGACATAACCACCGTTATCGGGTCGGCACTCAGCAACTCCAGCTCACTGAACGCCTTGGCCTCGTCCCTCAGCACCAACGGTGAACGCCGTTTGTCGCCAAATTTCTCCGCTACCGCCAGCAACTCTTTCTTGATCAATGTCTTCAGGCGGGTGGCACTGCCCAGAATTTTTTGCAACTGATCGCGCTCCAGCGCGAGCTCATCCTGTTCGCCACGAATGTTCATTTCTTCGAGCTTGGCCAGATTGCGCAACTTCAGCTCAAGTACCGCTTCTGCCTGGATATCGGTAATCCCGAAACGCGCCATTAGTGCCGGCTTGGGTTTGTCCTCGGTGCGAATGATGTGGATTACTTCATCAATATTGAGGAAAGCGACCAGATAGCCATCGAGAACATGCAGGCGTTTGAGCACTCGCTGCAGTCTGTATTCCAGCCGGCGTCGCACCGTTTCAGTTCGAAACCTGAGCCACTCGGTAAGAATGCGTACCAGCCCCTTGACGCCGGGGCGGCCGTCTATGCCAATCATATTAAGGTTCACCCGGTAGCTGCGCTCCAGGTCGGTACTGGCGAACAAATGGCTCATCACACCGTCCAGGTCCACCCGATTGGACCGCGGCACGATAATCAGGCGAGTCGGGTTTTCATGATCGGACTCGTCTCTGAGATCCGCCACCATAGGCAACTTTTTGGCCTGCATCTGCTGTGCGATCTGCTCCAGCACCTTGGAGCCGGACACCTGGTAGGGCAGCGCATTAATCACCACATCACCGCCCTCCTTTTCCCACACCGCGCGCATACGCAGGGCACCGCGACCACTTTCGTACATAGCGAGAATATCTTCCCGGGGCGTAATAATTTCAGCTTCAGTGGGAAAATCGGGGGCCTGCACATGCTCACACAATTCCGCTACCGTGGATTTCGGGGCTTCCAGCAAGCGAATAGTCGCCGCAACCACCTCCCGCAGATTGTGTGGCGGAACATCCGTGGCCATACCCACTGCGATGCCCGTAGTGCCATTAAGCAGCACATTGGGCACCTGCGCCGGCAATACGGTCGGCTCATCCATAGTACCGTCAAAGTTGGGCGTCCAATCCACAGTGCCCTGACCCAGCTCACTGAGTAAAACCTCCGCGTACGCGGTAAGGCGGGACTCGGTATAGCGCATGGCCGCAAAAGATTTAGGATCATCCGGGGAGCCCCAGTTGCCCTGCCCATCCACCAGCGGATAGCGATAGCTGAAGTCCTGGGCCATCAGCACCATGGCCTCGTAGGCCGCGCTGTCGCCGTGGGGGTGAAATTTGCCGATGACGTCGCCGACAGTACGGGCGGATTTCTTGAATTTAGCGGAGGACTTCAGCCCCAATTCACTCATAGCATAAACAATACGCCGCTGAACCGGCTTGAGACCATCGCCAACATGCGGCAGGGCACGATCCAGGATGACGTACATGGAATAATCCAGGTAAGCCTTCTCGGCATATGTTTTGAGCGACACCTGTTCGATGTCGTGGTTATCAATTTCCAGAATATCAGACATTACTTAATGGCCTGTGTGTTGCATTACGTTGTTGTGAGCTGCCGTTTATGCGAGCTGGTGCGCGCCGATCAGAATTTGGCTTAGGCCATATCAGGTAACATGGCTGAAAAAATGCGTATTAATCCACGGTGTGGTTACCGCGCAGTCCCACCAGTTGTTCATTCAGGTTGACGATAGAATTGGCCATGTCAACCAACAGACTGTGAATCGTCGAAGGATTACTCTTTATCAGCTCGGTGAACTGCTCTTTTGGAACCTTTACCACAGAGCAGGTAGTTTTGGCCCTCACCGTGGCGCTGCGGCCGGCATGGGTCAACGCGGCCATGGCACCAAAAATCTCGTCCTCGCCAATGCGACCCACAGGAACATCATCTACCAGGACCTCGGCGACACCGCTAGACATATTAAATACGAAATCGGCTCGATCACCCTGCTGGATAATGACATCGCCCGGCTCATACACCTCAAACCCAGGCGTAGTAGCCGTATCTTCCAGGGTATTGGCGGCTGTGATGCGTAACATCAAGCCAGAGTAAGTGATCAATAACTGGGTCCACAGCTTGGTCGACGCCGGGTCGGCAAACACACGCTGCATGAATTCCAGGGCAGGATATCCGTGCAGACTGGCGCCAGCCTCGCAACCAAAGAACACGGCAATTTCCTGGTCCGTAGTGCCCGCGATGTCCGGCAACAGGATATCACCCTGTTCCAGAGTATATATCGCTTTCCCCTGGTAGCGGGCAGTGACAGACCCGCTGGTCACCACATAGAACTGATTACCGTCAAAGCCCCGAAAATTACCCTGGACCGCAACGTCTACATCCACCGGCATGCCTGGCATACCCACCAGGTCGAGCAAGGCGCCGACCAGCTTTTTGTATTCTTGGTTCAAGATCGTAAAATCTTGCGCCAGCTCAGCATTCGCCAACATTGGCAAACCCCTGTGTAATTTTAAGAAAGAGCACTGCGCCCCATGAATTTGATCTACTGTTATTCTCACGTGTTTGACTTGCTTATATCGCAGTCGCAACGCCTGTAGAGCCTTTTACTACAGCTATTTCCGACCTATAGTAGCAACTATTCAACCAGCGGAGAACGCTGTGGACAACATTTATTGAGGCACCCATGAAGCATCACTGGCAAGTACTGTCCTTTACAGAATTTACGCTTGAGCAATTGTATGCCGTGCTGCGTCTGCGGCAGCAAGTTTTCGTAGTCGAACAGCAATCGATCTACCTTGATCTTGATAATCGCGACCAGCAGGCGCTGCACATGCTATGCACACTGGATGACCAATTACTGGCCTACCAGCGCATGCTGCCGCCAGGGCTGAGTTACCCGGAGAGCGCCATGGGCAGAATTGTTGTGTCACCCACAGCGCGCGGCCTGCAGATGGGCAAGCAATTGGTGCAACGCGGCATTGCCTTCAACCGGGAGACCTGGCCCGCCAGTGACATTCGTATCAACGCGCAGCTGTATTTACAGGTTTTTTATGAACAGCTGGGCTTCGTGGTGCAGGGTGATGAATACGATGAAGACGGCATACCGCACATACAAATGCTGTGCCGGGCCATTTAGATTTCCAGTAAAAACGTTACCGGGCCGTCGTTAGTAAGAGAAACGCGCATGTCGGCGCCGAAAACACCGGCGGCCACATCATCACTATGGCGCTGCTGCAATTGCTCGAGCAGATAAGTGTAGAGCGGCTCCGCCAACGCTGGCGGCATGGCTGAGGAAAATCCCGGGCGCAGACCCTTGCGGGTATCCGCTGACAGTGTGAACTGGGAAACCAGCAAAACACCACCATGCACATCCACCACGCTGCAGTTCATGCGGCCCGACTCATCGGCAAAGACGCGATAAGCCAACAGCTTCTCCAGCATACGGTCCGCTGTGGCCCGGTCATCCTTTTTGTCCAGCCCCAACAGGACCAGTAAACCCTGATCTATGGCAGCTACCCGCTCGCCGGCTACTTCGACACTGGCACAGGTGACTCGCTGCAGCAGGGCGCGCAAGAATCAGCCGCCACGTGAAGCGCGGCGGCGCTCGTGCTCCTGCAGCAGTTTTTTGCGCAAACGGATGCTTTCTGGTGTTACCTCCACCAACTCATCATCTTCGATGAATTCCAGGGCCTGCTCCAGCGTGTGGCGAATCTGTGGCGTCAGTGTCAGCGCCTCGTCGGTACCGGACGCTCGCACGTTGGTCAGCTGCTTGCCCTTGGTGGGGTTGACCGTCAAATCGTTATTGCGGCTATGCAGGCCTATGATCTGCCCCTCATAAACGTCAACGTTAGGCTCGGCGAATAAGCGACCGCGGTCCTGCAAATTAAACAGGGAGTAGCCCAGCGTCTTGCCCTTCACCATGGAGACCAACACACCATTCTTGCGATGGGTAATTTCCGCATTCTTAATCGGACCATAGTGATCGAAGATATGGGTCAGAATACCCGCGCCCGAGGTGAGCGTAAGGAACAGCGAGCGAAAACCAATCAAGCCGCGAGCCGGAATAATAAATTCCAGCCGTACCCGGCCCTTACCATCAGGAACCATATTTCCCAGTTCGCCGCGACGCAGTCCCAGCTCCTCCATCACCGACCCCTGATGCTGCTCTTCACAGTCGACGACCAACTGCTCATAGGGCTCCTGCATCACACCATCCACTTCTTTCTGGATGACTTCCGGGCGCGACACGCCTAACTCAAAACCTTCGCGACGCATGGTCTCAATCAACACCGACAGGTGCAGCTCACCGCGGCCGGAAACCTTGAACTTATCTGGCGAGTCACCGGGCTCTACGCGCAGGGCAACATTGTGAATCAATTCTCGCTCCAGGCGCTCTTTGATATTACGTGAAGTAACGTATTTGCCCTCACGCCCGGCAAAGGGGGAATCGTTTACCTGGAAAGTCATACTCACCGTGGGCTCGTCTACCGATAGTGCCGGCAAACCCTCCACCGTCGCAGGATCACACAGGGTATCGGAGATATTCAGGCCCTCAAGCCCGGTGATACATACGATATCGCCTGCTTCAGCGGACTCAACGTCTACGCGCTCCAGGCCCAGATATCCCATTACCTGCAGTACACGGCCCTTGCGGGTTGCACCTGCCACGTCAACAACCGTCACCTGAGTATTAGGCGACAATGTGCCGCGCGTAATACGACCAACGCCGATCACACCCACGTAACTGTTGTAATCCAGGGCGCTGATTTGCATTTGTAACGGGCCTGCGGAGTTTACCGCCGGTGCCGGTACTTTATCGATAACTGTCTCGAACAGGGCCTGCATATCCGTACCCATGTCCTCGTGATCCAGACCGGCGATACCCTCTATAGCCGAGGTGAATATGATCGGAAAGTCCAGCTGATCTTCCGTAGCGCCAAGGCGATCGAACAGGTCAAAAACCTGGTCTACTACCCAGTCAGGGCGGGCGCCGGGGCGGTCGACCTTGTTAACCACCACAATTGGGTTCAGTCCTTGCTCAAACGCCTTGGACGTAACAAAACGAGTCTGTGGCATGGGTCCATCTACCGCATCTACCAGCAGCAACACCGAATCGACCATAGACAGCACTCGCTCCACCTCTCCGCCAAAATCGGCGTGTCCAGGCGTGTCCACGATATTGATATGGTAGTCATTCCACTCAATGGCAGTATTCTTTGCCAAAATGGTAATACCACGCTCTCGCTCCTGGTCGTTGGAGTCCATGACGCGCTCAGCCCCCTCGGAACGGCGATCGAGAGTACCCGATTGCTGCAGCAGGCAGTCCACCAGGGTAGTCTTACCGTGGTCTACGTGGGCGATAATAGCGATATTGCGAAGCTTGTCGATCAAGGGGTTACCTCAGGGCAGCGAAGATGGCGTAAAAAAGGGCGCGGATTATACCCCATAGCACCGACTCCGGCACATCTATCATCATTGGCATAATTACACCTATCTGCCCGGAGATTCCTGGCCTGGCAATACCCCGCCATCAAGACCGCCTTCAGGGCGCGTAAACCTTGATATCCAGGTCGCTGGAATCCAACAGATGGCTGGCGTGCAGGCGACTCATCACCCCCTTTCCGCAATACAACATATAAGTTTTGCCACTAACCAGTTCCGACGCCCGGGAGTGCAGCTCGTAGAAAGGGATTTTGAGCACGGGTAGGTGAACTTTCAGAGAAGCCAGCTCTTCCTCATTGGGATGACGGATATCAATGATGATGCTGTGCGCCAGGGGCACCGACAGAACCTCCACATCCGACTGCTGGAAATCCCCCTGGTCCAATTGATCAATGCGTGTCTGGCGTTTATTTACCAGGGCCCGGTCCAGGATTGTCATATCAAAGTATTTCTCCTGTGCCTCCACCCGATCCAGTTTGGCGCGGGTCGTGGGGTTAACCGATATCACGCCGCAGTATTCGGGCATATTGGCAGAGAACTCCCCGGTACCTATCTTTACCGCCAGACGCACGATGTCTTCTTTGTCAGTGGCAATCAGGGGACGCAACACAAGACGATCTGTAACCCGGTCAATCACCGACAAATTTCGCAGTGTCTGACTGCTGACCTGCGCCACGCACTCACCGGTGACCAAGGCATCAACATCCAACTCCTGGGCCAGGCGATCCGCCACTCGCAACATCATGCGTTTTAAAATCACTCCCATCATGCTGTCCTGAACCTTGGTCAGCAGTTCAGCCACCACCTCCTCAAAAGGAACACTAATAAACAACACTCGCTGGTTGCTGCCGTATTGTTGCCACAAATACAGAGCGACCTCTTTCACGCCGATTTCATGATCGCGCCCACCGAGGTTAAAAAACAGAAAATGGGTACGCATACCCCGCTTCATCGTCAGGTAACTCGCCACCGGAGAATCGAAACCCCCGGAAATAAGTGATATTACCGGGTCGAGGCTGCCCACGGGATAACCACCCGGGCCGCGATATCGCGCGCCAATGACATAAAGCGTGTCCTTGTTGATTTCCAGTTCGACCGTCACACCGGGATTCTTCAGTTTGACGCCGGTTGCGGCGGTTCTGGCCAGCAGCGCCCCACCCACCTCGCGCTCGACATCTGTCGAGGTAAATTCATGGCTACCAGTGCGCTTGCAGCGTACAGCGAAGGTCTGCCCGGCCAGCCGCTGCCTATAAACGGGGAGTACCAAGTCAACGATGGCACCCACTTCAGGCAAGGGGTGCTGACTCACCTCCAACACATAGGTAACACCGGAAGAATTGCACATGGCCTGCACCATCCGCGCCAGCAGACCCTCATCCTGCTGATCGCTTTCCACCGTCAGTTTGTCCCATGATCGCTGGACTGTTGCGGCTGGATCAATATCGTGCAACACCGAACGCAAGTTGTCTTCCAGTTGCCGGACAAATCGACGGCGCACCGGCTTGCTCTTTATAGCGATTTCGGAGAAATACTTGACAATGAATTTCATAGGGGCGATAAGGATTGCGTCTGATCAGGGCGCATATTATACGGACTTAAGCCCCGTCTTTGCGCACACTCGCGGTTTAATCGCACAGAGAATCAAACCTGCACCAAAATGGATTTTTGTCGCACCATTCTGGTGCAAACCTGATAGACTTACTGCCCTCGACAACAGAAAATCTCAGTAATTCAACGGGTTAGATAAAGCACCTTTTTGGCATAGCTCTTGCTTCCCAGCACTTGCTAGTTAAAACCTGAGAATACGGAGAATTTGCGGCGCTATCGGTGCAACAAGGCGACGCGATAAAGAAAAACTGCCAGCTCAGCTGGACCAATTACATTCCCATGGAGGAAACCACATGTCCGACAATACACTCAACCTGATCAAAGAAAATGAAGTGCGCTGGGTAGATATGCGCTTCACCGATACGCATGGCAAAGAGCAGCACGTTACCATCCCCGCCTCCGAAGTGGGTGATGACTTCTTCGAGTCCGGCAAGATGTTTGACGGCTCATCCATCGCAGGCTGGAAGGGCATTAACGAATCCGACATGATCCTGATGCCCGACGACAGCGCCTCGGTGCTGGATCCTTTCACTGACGACGCCACCATCATCGTTCGTTGTGACATCGTTGAGCCCTCTACCATGCAAGGCTACGAACGCGATCCGCGCTCCGTTGCACATCGCGCAGAAGAGTATCTGAAGGCCACCGGTATCGGCGACACCGCGTTTTTCGGACCGGAGCCAGAGTTCTTTATCTTTGACGATATCAAGTGGCACTGCGACATGAGTGGCGCCGGCTACACCATTAGCTCGGAAGAAGCCGCATGGTCTTCCAGTCATAGTTACGATGACGGCAACATTGGCCACCGCCCCGGCGTTAAAGGTGGTTACTTCCCGGTGCCACCGGTTGATTCGCTGCACGACATCCGCGGCGCTATGTGTAATGCCATGGAGCAAATGGGCCTGCCCATCGAAGTACACCACCACGAAGTGGGAACAGCCGGGCAGTGTGAAATCGGCGTCAAGTTCAACACCTTGATCAAGAAAGCGGATGAAGTGCAGATCCTCAAGTACTGTGTCCACAATGTCGCACACGCCTATGGCAAAACTGCTACCTTCATGCCCAAGCCTATTGTTGGCGACAACGGCTCCGGCATGCACGTACACC
>JBALVO010000033.1:4823-15122 GCA_036961445.1 Halioglobus sp. | reverse complement strand
ACCTTCATGCCCAAGCCTATTGTTGGCGACAACGGCTCCGGCATGCACGTACACCAGTCCATCGCCAAGAACGGCGAAAACATCTTTGCCGGTGACGGCTACTCTGGCCTGTCTGAAACCGCACTGTTTTACATCGGCGGCATAATCAAGCACGCTCGCGCCCTCAACGCCTTCACCAATGCCTCTACCAACAGTTATAAGCGTCTGGTACCAGGCTTTGAAGCACCGGTAATGCTGGCTTACTCGGCCCGCAACCGTTCTGCATCTATTCGCATTCCTTATGAACCAAGCCCCCGTGGCAAGCGTGTAGAGGTTCGCTTCCCCGACCCAACAGCCAACCCGTACCTGGCCTTTGCGGCACTGTTAATGGCCGGTATTGACGGCATCGAGAATAAAATCCACCCCGGCGATCCGGCGGACAAGGATTTGTACGACCTGCCTCCGGAAGAAGGGCTGGCTATTCCCACAGTTGCCTCCAGCTTTGAGCAAGCCCTGGCAGCACTGGACGAGGATCGTAGCTTCCTCACTGCCGGTGGTGTATTCACTGACGATATGATCGACGCTTTCATCGAGCTGAAAAATGAAGAGATTGAGCGCCTGAACATGACCACGCACCCGGTTGAGTTTGACATGTATTACTCTGTCTAATTGACACACCGATTGTTCAGGGGCCACTCGCAAGAGTGGCCCCTTTTTCTTGGGGAAAATTTGGCGACCTGACCTGGGACACAAGCAACCTGCGCTATCTAATCCGCCAGGATTTTCTGCTACTCTAGCGGCTCAACCAACAACACAAGGTGCTTACCATGTTCAGGCTACCCCTGCTTGCTGTGCTGTTCTCGCTGCTGGCCTGTTTTAGCGGATCGACGACCGCACAAATCTATCGCACCACCGATGAACAGGGCAATGTGGTTTTCACTGACAAACCGGCAGCAAGTTCCAGCTCCACCGAACGGGTCGAAATTCAGCCGACAAATACCACACCAGCGATTCAAAGCAGGCCTGACCCCGTGTCAGAGCCTGCGTCAGATGCGGATGAGGAAAACACCGGAGATTTAGCACTGAGCGTCAAGATAGTTGCGCCCGCCGATGAAACATCACTACCCATGGGACCTGGAAACTTTTCAGTAAGCGCGCAGGTAAAACCCGCTCTGGAAGCAGATGCCGTACTGCAACTTTACATAGACGGCATCCCCTGGGGTAAACCACAGCAGGGCAGTTCGTGGGCCCTGACCAATATTTTTCGTGGTGAGCACAACCTGACCGTGGCAGTAATAGACACCGAGGGCAAGCCCCTGGCAACCTCGCCCCCTATTCGCGTTTTTGTGCACCGCCCATCGCTGAACTTCAGGGCCAGGTAGTATCCCGGCTGGACAAGCCGGACCCAGTAATGCACCATTGTGGTGCGTTAAACTTCGAGAGTATTCTCGCGAATAGGCCTTCGCAGTATCCCATCTGTTTTGCTGCCCCACAGGCAGCTCAATAGTAAGCACACACTATCAGCAAGTGTGCCACAACCCAATGGGATCTCCTTTTCAGGGTCTTACCGCGCCAATTCAGCGCCAGCAAACCTTTGTTGGCTCCATTATTGCTAGTGCAACTATAGCAACGCATTAATACAGCGGCATATAGCATCAACAGCGCCAAAATGAGGCACCAATGGAGCAAGACCAGAACATTCTGGATCATCTCAGCACAGGGATCGTGGCACTCGATAGCGAACTGCATGTAACCGCGCTCAATACCTCTGCCCAGGTGCTGCTGGAAACTTCCGAGGGGCGGTGCACAGGGCTACACGCTCGCAGGCTGGTACTGCAACCTAAAGAATGGTTGCAGAATCTTGAGCAGGTGCTGACCACCAGCAGTCCACTGGCGCGCCGCAGCATGCCACTAACACTGCTTTCCGGGCAGGAAATTCATATAGATCTCATGGTTAGCCCCATTACGATGAGCGCGAACAGGATCGGCTTGCTGGTGGAATTGCAGTCCGTTGATCGCTTGTTGAAGATAAGCCGGGACGAGAACCTGATAACCTCTCAGGAGACGACACGGGCGGTCATCAGGGGGCTGGCTCACGAAATCAAAAACCCCCTGGCCGGGGTGCGCGGCGCGGCGCAACTGCTCGCCAGGGAATTGCCCAACGAAGACCTGGCTGAATATACCCATGTCATTATTCGCGAAGCCGACCGCCTGCGGGATCTGGTAGATCGTTTACTGGGCCCAAACCAACAGCTGGATCAACAGCCGTTGAACATCCATGAAATTCTCGAACATGTGCGGAATCTCACGGTCGCCGAGTCCGGGAATCACGCAGGCATCACGCGCGATTATGACCCAAGTCTGCCATTGCTTACCGGAGATCGCGCGCAACTGATACAGGCCGTGCTTAATATCATGCGCAACGCCCTGCAGGCCGCCGAAAACCCCGATCAATGTGCTATTACCCTGCGCAGCCGCGCGCAAAGACAGTTCACCATTGGTAATAAGCGTCACCGACTGGTGTGCCGGGTAGATATCGTCGATAACGGCCCGGGCGTGCCAGAAGACATGGTTCACACCATCTTCGCCCCTATGGTCACCGGTCGAGCAGACGGTACCGGCCTGGGCTTATCCATCGCACAATCCATAATTAACCGTCATGGGGGCTTGCTGGAATGCGACAGCGAACCCGGACAAACCCGATTCACCTTTTATTTACCCATGGAAGAAAACAATGCATAGGCAAGCCAAAGTCTGGGTAGTGGACGATGACAGTTCGATTCGCTGGGTCCTGGAACGCGCCCTGACCCAGGCAGGCATCGAAAACGAGAGTTTTACCGACGCTGACCAACTACTGACCCGCATCGCCTCCGAGCAACCTGATGTCATTATTAGCGACATCCGCATGCCCGGAACAGACGGTCTCGAGTTGCTGGCAAAAATTAATGACGCCTATCCGGATCTCCCGGTGATCATTACCACCGCCCATTCAGACCTGGACAGCGCTGTTGCGTCCTATCAACGCGGCGCTTTCGAATATCTACCCAAGCCCTTCGACCTGGACGAAGTGATCGTCATCACTGAAAGGGCGCTGGCCCATGCCAGGGAAAAGCGCGGCGATACACCGGCGCCAGAAGTGCTGCCACAAACGGAAATCATTGGTGAAGCGCCGGCCATGCAGGAAGTATTTCGCGCTATTGGCCGACTTGCTCACAGCAATATCACCGTATTGATCAACGGTGAATCTGGCACGGGTAAAGAGTTGGTAGCCCAGGCCCTGCACCGCCATAGCCCGCGCGCTGCACAACCCTTTATTGCCCTGAATATGGCTGCCATTCCCAAGGACCTGATGGAGTCGGAACTGTTTGGCCATGAAAAAGGCGCCTTTACCGGTGCCAACAGCAAACGTGAAGGGCGCTTTGAGCAGGCCGACGGTGGCACCTTATTCCTCGACGAAATAGGTGACATGCCGGCAGAGACCCAGACGCGATTATTGCGGGTGCTGGCGGACGGGGAGTTCTACCGGGTTGGCGGCCACGCTTCGGTCAAGGTTGACGTGCGTATCATCGCCGCAACGCACCAGGACCTGGAGGAGCTGGTGCAGCAGGGAGATTTCAGGGAAGACCTGTTCCACCGCTTGAACGTCATTCGTATCCACATTCCCAAGCTGGCGGAGCGCCGTGAAGACATACCCCGCTTGATGCAATACTTCTTTCAGCAGGCGGCGGAAGAACTGGGTGGGGAAACCAAAATTCTGTTGCCGGAAGCTGAAGCCTTTCTCGTGAGCCTGGAATGGCCAGGTAATGTGCGCCAACTGGAAAACACCTGCCGCTGGATAACCGTGATGGCATCCGGACGCGAAGTGCACCTTAGCGATCTGCCTCCGGAACTTGGCAAAAGCGCGGCAAGTCCCCCCGACAGCGGCCAAGCAGATTGGCGCGAACTGCTGTACCGGTGGGCACGCAATGAGCTGGTCCAGGGGAAACATCATATTTTACAGGATGCCACCCCCGCTTTTGAAAAAGTCATGATCGAGGTGGCGCTGCAGCACTCCCAGGGGCGCAAGCGAGACGCCGCCGAGTTACTGGGTTGGGGTCGCAACACGCTGACGCGCAAGATCAAGGACCTGGAACTGGAGCTCTAGCCGCAAAGCCCCAGCCGCGGTTACTATGCAACCATGCTCAAAATTGTATTATTTCAGCCAGAGATTCCGCCTAATACCGGAAATATCATTCGCCTGTGTGCCAACTCGGGTTGTTCGTTGCACCTGATCGAGCCTCTGGGCTTTGACCTTGATGACAAAAAAATGCGCCGCGCCGGACTGGACTATCGCGAGTTTGCTAACGTTCAGTTGTATCCAGACCTGGCGAGTTTCAAACAACAACAGCGCGACCCTAGATTGTTCGCTGCGACTACCAAAGGCGGTACACCCTACCACCAGGTTAGCTACCAGGCAGGCGACGCCATTCTGTTCGGGCCGGAAACACGGGGGCTGCCAACAGAAGTACTGGAGGGCCTGGAAGAGGGTCGCAGAATCCGCATTCCAATGAAAGAGCACAGCCGCAGCCTCAACTTGAGCAATGCTACTGCCCTGATAGCCTACGAGGGTTTGCGCCAGCTGGGCTTCCCGGGGCTAGAATGAGTTAGCGCTCACACACTGTATGAAGCAATAAAAAAGGGGCCTTAGCCCCTCTTACGAGAAAATCAGCTACCTATTAGTGGGTGGCAGCCTCTTCGTCTGCGGGTGCGGCCTGTGCTTGCGCCACGGCCTGCTGATACAACGCGTCGAAGTTGACTGGAGCCAACATAACCGGCGGAAAGCCACCCTTGACGCAAAGGGAATCGATACACTCGCGCGCATAGGGAAACAGTATATTGGGGGCGGCAGTGCCGAGAATCCGGCGCAGGTCTTCACCTTCGAATCCACTGATAAAGAAGATTCCCGCCTGCTGCACTTCCACCAAAAAAGCAGTGTCTTCTTCGATCTTGGCGGTGATAGTGACACTCAGTACCACTTCAAAATTGCCCTGCTCGTCAACCTTATTGCTCTTGGTGTTCAGATCCACATTGACCTGGGGCTGCCACTGCTTCTTGAATACATCAGGCGTTGAGGGGGACTCAAAGGAAAGATCCTTGTTATAAATACGCTGCATCGCAAATTGCTGTTGTGGCTGTTCGGGTTGGCTTGCTACTTGATCATCGGCCATGGTGCCGTCCTCCATTCGGTTATAGTAAAAAAATCAGGCGTTCAGGACGCCAATTTCAGTAATTCATCCAGGCGGCCTTGTCGCTCCAGCAGGGCCAGGTCGTCAAAACCACCAATATGTTGTTCTCCTATCCAGATCTGGGGCACTGTTTGTCGCCCGCTGCGCTGCATCATTTCTCGACGTAATTGTGGCTGCTCGTCGACCGCGATATCGGCATATTCAATACCTTTGCCGTCCAGCAGGCTTCTGGCTCGCATGCAAAAAGGACAGAACCGGGTGGAATACATAACAACGCTAGCGTCCATACTCTGTGCCTCTCCTTCAGCCTGCACCTAGTTGACGGTGGGCAACTGCAAGTTACTCCACTCCATCATGCCGCCGGTCATCTTATAGACTTTTTCAAAGTTTTTGGCTTTCAATTGTTTTCCTGCGGCACTCGACTGCTGACCCATTTTACAGACCAGCACAATAGGCTTGTCCCGATATTTTTCAAGCTCTGCCATGCGCTCAGGCAGCTTGGCCGATGGGATATGCAATGCATCGACGATATGGCCCTGCTTAAAATCACTCGCATCGCGTAAATCCAGGAACACTCCCTGCTCGGCGTTGATCAAATTAATGGCCTTCTGGGGAGACAGGGACGGGCCGGACTTGCGGGTCTCGTGCAACGCCAGCATCACAACAACAGCCAAAAGAGCCGCCGCCAGAATCCACTGCTGCGTCAAAAATTCAATAAATAATGCCATGGTATTGCTTGGTTATACCTGTCGGAGAGTGCACGAACGTTAAATGACCGCTGCAGCGCTGCTATCTGGCGCGAACCGGCTAAAAAGTGGCGGCAAGTATACAAGGTCTGTGGGGCCTCAACCAGCCCCGCAGCTCTGGCCGTCGAATCACAATCTACTATGCCTTTATTCAATGCGCCGGCATTACAGACAGGTTAAAATGTCGCCCTTTACCGACAATGCAAACACCCTGTCATAATTGGAAAGCACATGAGCGACAGCCACAAGAAAGCCACTGTTTTGATCATTTTGGACGGCTGGGGTCACCGCGAGGAAACCAAAGACAACGCCATCGCCAATGCCAATACCCCGGTGTGGGACCGTTTGTGGACAGATGCCCCGCACACCCTGATCTCAGCTTCGAGCCTGGACGTAGGGCTGCCCGAAGGCCAAATGGGCAACTCCGAAGTGGGACATATGAGCCTGGGCTCCGGACGCGTGGTCTACCAGAGCATCACGCGTATCGATCAGGCCTTGCGCGATGGCAGCTTCAACAGCAACCCGGTCTTTACCGCCGCGATTGACAAAGCAATAGCGGCCAATGGCGCGGTCCACCTGTTCGGCCTGCTTTCCTCCGGCGGGGTGCACTCTCATGAGCAACAGATCTTTGCGGCCATCAGACTGGCAGCCAGCCGAGGGGCGCAGCGGGTGTATTTGCACGCTTTTCTGGATGGCCGCGATACACCGCCACGCAGTGCCGCTGCATCACTGGCCGCTGCCGAGGCTTTGTTTGCAGAGCTGGGTTGTGGCCGCGTCGCCAGTATCTGCGGGCGCTATTACGCCATGGACCGTGACAACCGCTGGGATCGTATAGAACGAGCCTATGACCTGCTGACCGCAAGCAAAGCTGACTACCGCGCCGACAACGCCAGCGCGGCCCTGCAATCAGCGTATGCGCGAGACGAGAATGACGAATTCGTACTGCCCACAGTCATTCAGGCACCGGAACAGGAAGACGCACGAGTGGCAGACAACGACACTGTGTTGTTTATGAATTTTCGCGCTGACCGTGCACGGCAGATAACCAGGGCTTTTGTCGATAAAGACTTTGAGCATTTCAAGCGCCCGGTCATACCGCAATTATCTGCTTTTGTGATGACCACTGAATACGCTGCAGATATCAACGCCAGCTGCGCCTTTCCACCGACCAGCCTGGACAACGTACTGGGGGACTACGTGGCACAGCAAGGCATGACGCAGCTGCGTATGGCTGAGACCGAAAAGTACGCCCATGTGACATTCTTTTTTAGTGGCGGCCGCGAGGAGCTGTTTCCCGGCGAGGAACGCCAACTTATCGCCTCTCCAGAGGTTGCGACCTACGACCTACAACCGCAGATGAGCGCACCAGAGCTCACCGATAGCCTGGTCGCCGCTATTGCATCCGGCAAATATGACCTGATTGTCTGCAATTACGCCAATGGCGATATGGTGGGACATACGGGTGTTTACGCGGCGGCAATCAAAGCCGTGGAGGCGCTGGATGAGTGCCTGGGAAGAGTGGAGGAAGCACTGGCCGCTAGCGGCGCCCAGGCATTAATAACCGCCGATCACGGTAACTGCGAACAAATGCTCGACTATAAATCGGGCCAGCTGCACACCCAACACACCACCGAGCGGGTACCTCTGGTCTATATAGGCCCAGAAAAACTACAACTGGATGCTGCCGGCGGCCGCTTGGCCGACATAGCCCCGACTCTGCTGGGCTTAATGAAGTTGCCGCAACCAGAAGAAATGACCGGCACCAACCTGGCTTGCAGCGACACTTGACCTAAATGTCTCTACGTCCTTTGGCTGCATGGCAAATACTGGTGGCTACGCTACTCATGGCCGGTATGCCACTGGTCAGCGTAGCCCAGTCAGATGAAGAAAAAACCCGCGAACAGTTACAACAACTGCAGGCTGATATTCAGCGCATCAACCGGGAGATCTCCAGCGCCAACGCGCGAAAAAATACCTTGCAGCAGCAATTGCGCGATGCAGACATACAACTGGGCAAGTTGCAGCGCGACATAAGCGACAATCAACAGGCCATGAGCGCCACTAAAGCGGAGTTGGCGGCGCTGGAAAAGCAGCGCGAGGCGCTTGAACAGGCGCGCAACCAGCAACAGGCCAGAATCGCCACTGAGCTCAAAACCGCATGGCAAATGGGCCAACAAGGCCAGGTTAAAGTTTTATTGAATCAGGAAAGCCCACATACCGTAGCCCGGACCATGGGCTATTATCGATACTTTTTCGAGGCACGCAACAAGCTGATGGAGCAATACCGGGAAACGCTAGCGCAACTGAGGGAACTGGAACAACGCATTACAACCGGCTTTACGCAACTTGAAACACAGCAGCAGGTGCTGGAGAAACAGCAGGCCAATCTCGGCAAGGCAAAGGCCAATCGCCAGTTGGCGATCGCCAATCTCAGCTCAAGCATCAGCACCAAAGGTGACCAGCTCAAGCAGAAACAGCTGGATAGCAAGGAGCTGGAAGCACTACTGCGAGCCATCGAAGAAGCCGTGGTAAACCTGCAGGTACCCGATAACTACCAGGACTTCAAAAGCGCCAGGGGTAAAATGCCCTGGCCGGTGAAAGGTAAAGCAAGCAACAGCTTCGGGCGTTCGCGCAACGATGGAAAAATGCGCTGGCAAGGCATCACTATTCCCGCCAGGGAAGGAGTAACGGTCAAGGCCATACATCACGGACGCGTCGTTTATTCCGACTGGCTGCGGGGCTCTGGCCTGCTGCTGATCATAGATCATGGTGATGGTTATATGAGCCTGTATGCTCACAACCAGAGCCTGCTGCGCGAGGTGGGGGAGTGGGTTACCGCCGGAACGCCTGTGAGCACCGTCGGTAGCAGTGGTGGTCAGGACAGGGCAGCCCTTTACTTCGAAATCAGGCATCAGGGCAAACCGACCAACCCTTCCAGATGGTGCTCGGGTTAACCTGTCTCGATGCTTGCCATTCGCGCTGTGTAATAGGTTAAACTAGCCCCTTTGCATATTAGTGGCCAATCGGCCAACTCGGCGGTATTCATGCGTTCTATTTTTCCAGCTCATAGCAAACTGGCGACCATTATCGCTGCACTGGCCTTGTCATCTTCCCTGTCCCTGCACGCGGTAGAAGAACAGGGGCAGTTGCCCCTGGATGAACTGCGGACATTTGCTGATGTATTCAACCAGATCCGCGTTGGCTACGTTGAAGAAATAGACGACAGCACCCTGCTGGAATATGCCATTCAGGGCATGCTGATGGGGCTGGACCCACACTCTGTATACATGACCGAAGACGCCTTCAAGGACCTGCAAGACAATACTTCAGGCGAGTTCACCGGCCTCGGGCTGGAAGTTGGCATGGAAGATGGCTACGTCAAAATAATTTCACCTATAGACGGTTCACCTGCCGCAGGTGCAGGACTGCAAAGTGGTGACATCATTCTGAAACTGGGCAAGATACCGGTGAAGGGCATGAGCCTGAACGAGGCGATAGAGGTCATGCGCGGCCCCAAGGGCAGTGATATCGAGCTTACCATCGGGCGCCCTGGCGAAAGCCAGCCATTTGAGGTCACCCTGACCCGCGACACGATAAAGGTTGCCAGCGTTCGCGAGCGTTGGCTGGAGCCTGGCTACGGTTATATTCGCATTGCCCAGTTCCAGACTGCCACCGGGGCGGATGTAGGTAAGTCCCTCAGCAAACTGATGGAGCAACAGGAATTGAAAGGCCTGGTTCTGGATCTTCGCAATAATCCAGGTGGAATATTACGCGCCAGCGTCGACGTGGCCGGATTGTTCATGGATGGTGGCACTGTCGTTTACACAGAAGGTCGCCTGGCCAATTCCGACATGTACTACGAAGCAGATGAACAGGACCAGAGCAAAGGTACACCATTGGTAGTACTGATTAATCGCGGGTCAGCCAGTGCCTCGGAAATTGTCGCCGGCGCACTGCAGGACCATAGTCGCGCCGTTGTTATGGGCACTGACAGTTTCGGCAAAGGTTCAGTACAAACCATTCTGCCCTTATCGGAGTCACGCGCGGTAAAACTCACCACGGCCTTGTATTTCACCCCCAACGGTCGCTCTATCCAGGCCGAGGGTATTGTGCCGGATATTCTGGTGGAGCGCGCCAAGGTCACTGCATACGATACTTCCAGGCGCCTGAGCGAGGCAGATTTATCGGGCCACCTGAACAATGCCAACGGTAATAGTGGGGATAAAAAGGATGCCGGCAAAGTTAAAGTGGACAAAAAAGTGACCAGTGAGCTACTGGGCAGCGACAACCAGTTATATGAAGCTCTTACCTTGCTCAAGGGCCTGAATATACTCGGGATGCGCGATAAA
>JBALVO010000033.1:0-4723 GCA_036961445.1 Halioglobus sp. | reverse complement strand
TAAACACTGGATCTACCATGTTTGCGGTTAACGGCGCGCTTTACAGGCGTACTTCGACCCCGTGCGCGGCCATATAGGCCTTGGCCTCTAGCACAGAATACTCCCCAAAGTGAAAAATACTGGCGGCGAGCACGGCATCGGCACCGCCCAATGTAATACCTTCGACCAGGTGATCCAGGTTACCCACACCGCCGGAGGCGATTACTGGAATTTCCACGGCGTCGGTAATAGCGCGAGTCACGCCCAGTTCAAACCCGTTCTTTGTGCCGTCCCGATCCATACTGGTCAACAGGATTTCTCCCGCCCCCAGCTCTGCCATACGCACCGCCCAGGCAACGGCGTCGATACCCGTGTGCTTGCGCCCACCATGGGTGAATATCTCCCAGCGCGGCCGCCCGTCAACATCATCCACACGCTTGGCATCAATCGCTACCACGATGCACTGCGAACCAAAGCGCTGAGCTGATTCGCGCACCAGTTCCGGATTGTGAATCGCTGCGGTGTTAATGCTTACCTTGTCGGCACCGGCATTAAGCATGATGCGAATATCGTCCACCGAGCGGATGCCACCTCCTACGGTCAAGGGTATAAAGACTTCCTCGGCGATTTTTTCTACCGTGTGTACCGTGGTATCCCGACCCTCATGGCTGGCAGTAATGTCCAGGAAGGTAATTTCATCCGCGCCCTGCTCGTTATAGCGAATGGCAATCTCCACCGGGTCACCGGCATCCCGGATATCCACAAAGTTAACGCCTTTGACCACCCGTCCGTTTTCCACATCCAGGCAGGGGATAATGCGCTTTGCCAGGCCCATTCTCAGACTGCCCCGTCACACAGGCGCTGGGCTTCAGCTACATCCAGCGTACCTTCATAAATCGCGCGTCCGGTTATCGCACCGCATATACCCTGGTCGGCGACCGCCATCAGGGCCTGGATGTCACCCATGTTGGTTATGCCTCCTGAAGCAATCACCGGGATGCGCGACGCTCTAGCCATGGTCACAGTCGCCTCGACATTAACACCCTGCATCATGCCGTCTCGGGCGATATCGGTATAGACTATCGCTGACACGCCGTCGGACTCAAACTGCCTGGCAAGATCCGTGGCCTGCACCTGCGACACCTCGGCCCAGCCATCAGTGGCAACCAGACCATCTTTAGCGTCCAGCCCCACTATCACCTTGCCCGGAAAAGCGGCGCAGGCCTCGGCGACAAAAGCCGGCTCTTTAACCGCCTTGGTACCGATAATCACATAATCCACCCCGGCCCGAACATAGTGCTCAATTGTCTCCAGGTTGCGAATGCCTCCACCAATCTGGATAGGCAGCTCGGGATAGGCGGCCGCAATAGCAGTCACCACCGCGCCGTTGATCGGCTCACCGGCAAATGCACCATTGAGATCAACCAGATGCAGGCGGCGACAGCCCGCGGCTACCCAGCGAGCGGCGACCGCCACCGGATCATCGGAAAATACAGTACTGTCATCCATCAAGCCCTGGCGCAGGCGCACACACTGGCCGTCTTTCAAATCGATCGCAGGTATTATCAACATTGTCCGTTCCACTCAAGAAAATTGCGTAATAACTGCAGTCCCGCGGTGTGGCTCTTTTCCGGGTGAAACTGCACAGCAAACAGGTTGTCTCGCGCCAGCGCTGCATCTGCGCTAACACCGTATTGCACCGCACCAGCCAGTAGATCGCGGTCCGAAGCCGTCACATAATAACTGTGCACAAAATAGAAGCGGGTCATATCGGGGATGCCCCGCCATAGAGGGTGATCGGAAACCTGCTGCACTTCATTCCAGCCCATGTGAGGGACTTTAAGGCGCTGCCCCTGAGCGTCGACCAACGGATTACCAAAATAACGGACCTCCCCGGGAATGATATCCAGGCAGGGTACACCATCATTTTCTGCTGAGTGAGTCATCAGCGCCTGCATGCCCACGCAGATTGCCAGTACCGGTTTATGCTGCGCGGTCAGGGCATCGACCAGCAGCTGGTCACACTTGAGTCGGCGAATTTCCGCCATACAGTCGCGAATTGCACCCACGCCGGGGAATACCACCCGGTCGGCCTGGCGGATAACGTCAGCATCGTGGGTCACCAGCACCTCATCAGCACCGGCATGCGCCAGCGCGCTGGCCACGGAATGTAAATTTCCCATGCCGTAATCGATAACGGCGACAACACCACTCATAGCAAGACCCCGGCCTAGAGAACACCCTTGGTGGAAGGCGTAATCCCTGCCATGCGTGGATCAGCAGTGAGCGCCATACGCACTGCTCGACCAAACGCCTTGAATACCGTTTCTGCCTGGTGGTGGCTGTTATCGCCACGCAAGTTGTCCACGTGCAAGGTCACCAGGGCGTGATTGACAAAGCCCTGGAAAAACTCCAGAAACAGATCTACATCAAAGCCACCCACGGCTGCGCGAGTGAACGGAACGTGGTACTCGAGGCCAGGTCGACCCGAAAAATCAACAACGACCCGTGACAGGGCCTCATCCAGGGGCACGTAGGCATGTCCGTAACGCATAATACCTTTTTTGTCGCCAACGGCTTTGCTAACGGCCTGACCGAGCGTTATGCCTATGTCTTCCACGGTGTGGTGATCATCAATGTGCAGGTCACCCTTGGCGGTAATGTTCAGGTCCACCATGCCGTGACGCGCAATCTGGTCGAGCATGTGCTCCAAAAAAGGAATGCCGGTATCAAACTGTGTGATCCCGGTACCGTCCAGATTTACCATTACAGTAATCTGGGTCTCCAGGGTATTCCGCTCTACAGTGGCCTTACGCTCAGCCATGATCTCTCCACAACATATGCATTCGGAGAGCCAGCCCCTCCGCAAAGCCGGCCATTATAGAAGAATGCGCCGACGAATTCACTGGCGGTTTTTCATCGGGCGCATTACCCTGATTCCCTGATTTTTCGCTCTGTTATTTCCCATGCCCGCTTCTTCACCCTTTGCCTCCCGCGTTCTGGACTGGTTCGACCAGTTCGGCCGCAAGGACCTGCCCTGGCAACACGATACCAGCCCCTATCGGGTGTGGGTATCGGAGATCATGCTGCAACAAACCCAGGTAAAAACGGTGATCCCCTACTTTGCCAAATTCATGGCAGAATTCCCCTGCGTGCAGTCCCTGGCTGAAGCCCATGAAGACCAGGTCCTGCATCTGTGGACCGGACTGGGCTACTATGCCCGGGCCCGCAACCTGCACCGCGCCGCCAAATACGTGTGCGCTGAACTTGCCGGAGAATTTCCGCACACCGTAGATGGCTTATGTGAACTGCCTGGCATCGGTCGCTCCACTGCCGGGGCTATTGTCAGCATAGCCTTCGGGCAACGAGCGGTGATTCTCGATGGCAACGTCAAGCGCGTACTGGCCAGATACCGTGCTATCGATGGCTGGCCAGGCCGAACCAGGGTTCACCAGCAACTGTGGGAACTTGCCGATCAGTGCACTCCTGCGCAGCGCAGCGGCGACTACTCCCAGGCAATGATGGACCTGGGGGCAACACTATGCACTCGCAGCGCACCGGACTGTCAGAACTGCCCACTGAGTGGTGACTGTGTAGCCCTTGCCCAGGGTGAGCAACTGGCTTATCCAGGGAAAAAGCCGCGCAAAGTTCTGCCGGTAAAGACCACCGCTTTTCTGATGATAAAAGACAGTAATGGCGATATAGGGCTACAAAGACGACCGGGGTCGGGTATCTGGGGAGGTTTATGGTGCTTCCCTGAGGTCCCTGATATAACGTACACCGCTAACTGGTGCCTAGACCGCTGGGGAGTGGAACCGGCGACAATAGAATCGTGGGATTTGTTCCGGCACACTTTTAGTCACTACCATCTGGACATACTCCCGGTGCACATCACCCTGGGGCATACTCCGGATGGCGTTATGGAAGGCGCGGACCTGCTCTGGTATAACAGTCGCCAGCCACCTGAAATTGGCCTGGCTGCCCCCGTAGCCAGCTTATTGCAGAAATTGGCCTAACAACCACCCATCCAACGGAGCGATAGCATGTCCCGCAGCGTTTTTTGCAAGAAATACCAAAAGGAGCTGGAGGGCCTGGATGCGCCACCCTACCCGGGTCCGAAAGGACAGGAGATCTTTGAGTCTATCTCCAAACAGGCCTGGCAAGACTGGCAGGCCCACCAGACCATGCTGATCAACGAAAAACACCTCACCCTGGTGGACCCTGAGGCACGTAAATACCTGCAGCAGGAGATGGAGAAGTTTTTTTCTGGCGAGGATTACGACCAGGCCGAGGGCTACGTACCTCCTTCACAATGATCCTGAGGCCTTGACTCACGCCCATGCAACGGTTTTAATACGCGCCTTTCGCGCAAGCGAGATTCGCCCGGATAGCTCAGTCGGTAGAGCAGGGGATTGAAAATCCCCGTGTCGGCAGTTCGATTCTGTCTCCGGGCACCATTTCAATAAAAAAGCCTCGATCTATGTCGGGGCTTTTTTTATGGATACCGCCACAGAGTGTCGTCCCAGTGCGACTGCCGGTTCCATTCTGTCTCCGGGCACCTTTTAATAAAAAGGCCTCGATCTATGTCGGGGCTTTTTTTATGGATACCGCCACAGAGTGTCGGCCCAGTGCGACTGCCGGTTCGATTCTGTCTCCGGGCACCATTTCAATAAAAAAGCCTCGGTCTAGGTCGGGGCTTTTTTGTGCGCGGCAAAAAGAGTTACAGTAGGCACTTGCTATCGCA